>NZ_JAAAYH010000020.1:0-51001 GCF_018035285.1 Streptomyces sp. MK37H
GACATCAAAGTTTCAACTGACCACGCACCGTGCCCCGTTCAGCTCCGTAACGCAGTGCCGCGAAGGAGAACGAACGATGCCGAACCGCCGTCGCACGCTCGCCGCGCTGACCGCGCTGGCCGCCGCACCGCTCCTCCCCGCCCGCGCGGAAGCCCGTTCCCCGGAGCCCGGCTCCTCGAAGGCCCGTTCCCCGGAAGCCCTTGCCGGACACCGGACGTCCGCCCGCGCACGCCTCGTGGCCGCGGAGCGCGTCGGCGAGCGCGTCCTGGACCTGACGATCGACTCGCCCGCCCTGGGCCGCGAGGGCCACGCCCGCGTCCTCCTCCCCACCGGATACGACCGCAGACCCCACCACCGCTGGCCCGTCCTCTACCTGCTCCACGGCTGCTGCGACCCGGGCCCCGGCTGGGAGGCATGGACCCGCAACACCGATGTCGAGGCCATCACCGCCGCCACCCCGGCCCTGATCGTCTCCCCCGAGGGCGGCCCCGCCGGCTTCTACTCCAACTGGTGGAACGGCGGCCACTACGGCCCGCCCGCCTGGGAGACCTTCCACCTGGCCGAGTTGCGCCCCCTGCTGGAGCGTGCCCTGCGGGCCAACGGCCGCCGGGCGATCGCCGGTCTGTCCATGGGCGGCTTCGGCGCCCTCTCCTACGCCGCCCGCCACCCCAGCCTCTTCCGCGCGGCGGCCTCCTTCAGCGGCGTCATCCACACCACCCTGGATCCCACCGGCGTATCGGACATCCTTACGGGCCAAGGCGCCGACCCGACGGCCCTCTGGGGAGACCCCACCGCCCAGTCCGCGCTCTGGGACGCCCACAACCCGTACGCCCTCATCCCCCGGCTCCCCCGCGGCTACCCGCTCTACCTCGCCTGCGGCAACGGCGCCCCCGGCCCCCTCGACCCACCGGGGCGCCCCGAGGACGCCCTGGAGCGCGGTCTCGGCGAGATGGCCCAGCGCTATGTACGCCGCGCCCGCACCCACGGTCTGGCCGTCACCGCCCACCTCTACGGCCCCGGCACCCACACCTGGCCCTACTGGGAGCGCGAACTCACCCACGCCCTCCCCCTGCTCACCGCCCGGCTCGTCTGACGCGGGAGGTTTGCTACGGTCCGGAGGAACCCGACGAGACGCGCCGTACCGGGACCCGCAAAGACGACGCACCCCCGTAATCGAGAGACTTCACGGAGGTGCCGTCATGGCATGGGTCCTGCTGCTCACGGCCGGGCTGTTCGAGATCTGCTGGTCGATCGGCATGAAGCTGAGCGACGGCTTCACCCGGCTGTGGCCCAGTGTGTTCACCGTCGCCGGTCTGATCGTGAGCATGGGGCTGCTGAGCGCGGCGGTGAGGAGCCTGCCCATCGGCACGGCCTACGGCGTCTGGGTCGGCATCGGCGCGGTCGGCACCGCGCTGCTGGGCATGCTGCTCTTCCACGAACCGGTCACCCCGGCCCGGATCTTCTTCCTGCTGCTGCTGGTGGTGGCCATCGTGGGCCTGGAGGCCACGGCGGGCGGGTGAACAGCACGCGGTGCCCCCGGACCGCGGAGAGGTCCGGGGGCACCGCCTGTCGCTCGGCAGGTGTTACGCGGCGGCCAGTTGGGGCTCCGGCTCGTCGCGGTCGTCCAGCGGGGAGGCGCTGGCGTGGGCGTACGCCTCGTGGTCGAGGATCTTCTCGCGGGCGGAGACGATCACCGGTATCAGCGATTGTCCCGCAACGTTGGTGGCGGTCCTCATCATGTCCAGGACCGGGTCGATGGCCATCAGCAGGCCGACGCCCTCCAGGGGGAGCCCCAGGGTGGAGAGGGTCAGGGTCAGCATGACCGTGGCGCCCGTAAGGCCGGCGGTGGCGGCGGAGCCGATCACCGAGACGAAGGCGATCAAGAGGTAGTCGCCGACGCCGAGGTTCACGTCGAAGATCTGGGCGATGAAGATCGCGGCGATCGCGGGGTAGATCGAGGCGCAGCCGTCCATCTTCGTCGTCGAGCCGAAGGGCACCGCGAAGGAGGCGTACTCCTTGGGAACGCCCAGCCGCTCGGTGACCTTCTGGGTCAGCGGCATGGTGCCGACCGAGGAGCGGGAGACGAAGGCGAGCTGGATGGCGGGCCAGGCGCCCTTGAAGAAGTTCAGGGGGTTGACCTTGGCGACGGTCGCGAGCAGCAGCGGGTAGACGCCGAACATCACCAGCGCGCAGCCGATGTAGATGTCGGCGGTGAAGGTCGCGTACTTGCCGATCAGGTTCCAGCCGTAGTCGGCGATGGCGGTGCCGATGAGGCCCAGGGTGCCCAGCGGGGCGAGGCGGATGACCCACCACAGGGCCTTCTGGAGCAGTTCGAGCACCGACTGGCTCAGGGTGAGGATCGGCTGGGCCTTCTCGCCGAGCTGAAGGGCGGCGACGCCGGCGACGGCGGCGAGGAAGACGATCTGCAGGACGTTCAGCTCGGTGAACGGGGTGATGACGTCGGTCGGCACAATACCGGTGAGGAAGTCCAGCCAGGAGCCCGCGTGGTCGGGCTTGGCGCCGTCCTTCGGGGTCAGGTCGGTGCCCGCGCCGGGGTTGGTGACCAGGCCGATCGCCAGGCCGATGGCGACGGCGATGAGCGAGGTGGCCATGAACCACAGCAGGGTGCGGGTCGCCAGCCGGGCGGCGTTGTTGACGTTCCGCAGATTGGTGATCGAGATCAGGATCGCGAAGAACACCAGCGGCGCGACGGCCAGCTTCAGCAACTGGACGAAGATGGTGCCGATCTTGTCGAGCGTGGTGACCAGCCAGCCGACATCACCGCTGCGGGCGATCCAGCCGAGCACCACACCGAGGACGAGGCCCAGCAGGATCTGCGCCCAGAAGGGCACCTTGGGCAGGCGGAAGGACGACGATCCATGGGGGGACGCCTTGAGGGCGGACGACAACGGACACACTCCGGTGGAGGTAAGAGAGCGGGAGAAAGCCAGGAGTCCGTACGGGATCTCCGGCCGCTGTGCGCGAGGTGGATCAGCGGCGACGACAGGCCGCGGACAGCCAGCGGCAAAGATCGATGTGCAGGCGCGCCACGAGCGGAACGCTCGCTGAGATGTGGGGCGCGGCTGCTGTCTTCATGACAAGTACGTTAACACCGCCGCTTTGGGGAACCCAAAGGAAATCTTTGACTTCTGGGGGTGCCTGAGGGCATCTGAGGGCGTCTGAGGGACGAAAAGACATCAACGCCCCTTGCGCCAGCGGAAACTGGCCCAAGGGGCGTCGGTGGAGTGTGCGGGGTGGTGTGAGGAGGGTTACAGCCCAGCGCCGGTCAGACGCCGTCCTCCTGGCTCTGGTTCGCCGCCAGCCGCTCCTTGGCGCGGTCCACCCTCTCGGCGACCTCGACGGCCATGGCATCCCGCTGCTTGCGCAGCATCACCCAGCTGAGCGGCGCGGAGACGACCAGCGCGAGCAGCATCACCCAGAAGAGATTGGCGCTGCCGAGGCCGGAGGGCAGCACCCGGAAGTAGACCAGGGCCCAGATGGCCAGGAACGAGCCGACGAAGATTCCCAGGCGCATGAGGGTGTAGCGGAACGCGGCGCTCGGCGTGAAGGACACGACTCGTCCTCTCTCTCCTGGGAGTCCTGTGGGGAGTTCTGCTGCGAGGTCTTCCGGTGGCTACCGCCGGAAGAACCTGTCCTCCCAGTGAACCACGGCCGGTTTCTGATCAATTCAGCGGCAGCCACATGGTGACGTCGTCCCGGAAGTCGTCGTCCGCGACCTTGATCGCGCCGGGCACCCGCCCGACCTCCTTGTAGCCGCACCGCTCGTAGAAGAGGTCCGCCCCGGTGCCGCCGCGGCAGGTGAGCCGTATGCCCCGGATGCCGTCCATATCGCGCGCGGCGTCCTCGGCGGCGGCCATAAGGGCGCGGCCGTATCCCTTGCCCTGGTGGGAGGGGTGCACCATCACGGTGTAGAGCCAGCACCAGTGGCGCATCAGCCGGTGGGTGTTGAAGGTGAAGAAGGCGGTGGCGGCCACCGCGCCGTCCTCGTCGCGGCCCAATAGCAGACGGGTCCGGCCCTCCGTCATCGCGGCGAGGTGCTTGATCAGCTCGGGGCGTATGTCGTCCTTGGCCACGGGCGGTACGAAGCCGACGGCGCCGCCCGCGTTCGAGACGTCGGCCCAGAGGGCGCAGACGGAGTCGAGCAGCTCGGGGGTGGTCTCGGGGTCGAGTTCACAGCGCAGGGGCATGCGATCGACGATACCCAGGGGGTCTGTCAGCGCCCCCGCGCGCCCCGAGACCGTACGCGACCGCGGTCCGGCCGGCCTGGTACGCGACCGCGGTCCGGCTCAGCCCAGTGCCTCCGCCGCGACCCTCAGATCGGCCACCAGCCCCTCGTACACCGCCTCCCGGTCATCGGCCCGCAACACCGCGGAGGGATGGATCGTGGGGACGATCAGGGCGCCGCGCGCCGGTCCCGACGGGTCGCCCTCCAGCCGCGTGCCGCGCTGCTTGGTCACCCGGAACGACGAGCCCAGCAGTGCCTTGCCCGCCGTGGCGCCGAGCGCCACGACCACCTCGGGCTCGATCAGCTCCAGCTCGGCCTCCAGCCAGGGCCCGCAGGCGGAGAGCTCGCGCAGGCTCGGCGGCTTGTGGATGCGCCGCTTGCCGCGCTCGGGGACGTGGGTGAACTTGAAGTGCTTGACGGCGTTGGTGATGTACGTCTCGTCCGGGTCGATCCCGGCCTCGTCCAGGGCCCGGTCGAGGACCTTGCCCGCAGGGCCCACGAAGGGCTTGCCCTGCCGGTCCTCCTGGTCGCCCGGCTGCTCGCCGACGAGCACGACCCGGGCGTCCGGATCCCCGGCGCCGAAGACGGTCTGCGTGGTGTCACGGTGCAGCGGGCAGCCGTGGCATCCGGCCGCCGCTTCCCGGAGCGCGCCCAGGTCGGCGCCCTCCGGGACGAAGGGGGCGGCGGTGTACGCGTCCTCGGGGCTCTTGATACCGGCCATGGCTCCCGAGTGCCCCGCTCGGCGGCCGTCAGACAGCGGCCGCCGAGCGGAGGGCGATACGGGTCACACCGGCGGTACGCCCGCGATACGCGTCACACCCGCCGTACGGATCACACCCGCCGTACGGATCACACCCGCATCGGCTGCGGGGTCTCGCGGCGGGCCGGGTCCGGGCCCTCGAACTCGCGGATGACCTCGTAGCGGGTGTTCCGCTCCACCGGCCGGAACCCGGCGTCCCGGATCAGGTCGAGCAGGTCGTCACGGGTGAGCTTGTTGGGCGTCCCGTAGGCGTCGGCGTCGTGGGTGATCTTGTACTCCACGACCGACCCGTCCATGTCGTCCGCGCCGTGGTTGAGCGCGAGCTGTGCGGTCTGCACGCCGTGCATCACCCAGAAGACCTTGACGTGCGGCACGTTGTCGAAGAGCAGCCGCGAGACCGCGAAGGTCTTCAGCGCCTCCGCGCCGGTGGCCATGGTGGTGCGGGCCTGAAGGCGGTTGCGGATCTTGCCGTCCTTCATGTCCACGAAGTCGTGCTGGTAGCGCAGCGGGATGAAGACCTGGAAGCCGCCGGTCTCGTCCTGGAGCTCACGCAGGCGCAGCACATGGTCCACCCGGTGACGGGGCTCCTCGATGTGCCCGTAGAGCATCGTGCAGGGCGTCTTGAGCCCCTTCTCGTGCGCGAGCCGGTGGATGCGCGACCAGTCCTCCCAGTGGGTCTCGTGGTCGACGATGTGCTGCCGGATCTCCCAGTCGAAGATCTCGGCGCCGCCACCGGTGAGCGACTCCAGCCCGGCATCGATCAGCTCGTCGAGGATCTCCGAGGCGGGCATGGAGGAGATCTTCTCGAAGTGGTGGATCTCGGTGGCGGTGAACGCCTTGAGGGAGACCTGCGGAAGGGCCTCCTTGAGCGCCTTGAGCGACCGCGGGTAGTAGCGCCAGGGGAGGGTCGGGTGCAGGCCGTTGACGATGTGCAGCTCGGTGAGGTTCTCGTTCTCCATCGCCTTGGCGAGGCGGACGGCCTCCTCGATGCGCATCGTGTAGGCGTCCTTCTCGCCGGGCTTGCGCTGGAAGGAGCAGTACGCGCAGGACGCGGTGCACACGTTCGTCATGTTGAGGTGGCGGTTGACGTTGAAGTGCACGACGTCGCCGTTCTTACGGGTGCGCACCTCATGGGCGAGACCGCCCAGCCAGGCCAGATCGTCGGACTCGTAAAGGGCGATGCCGTCCTCCCGCGAGAGCCGCTCGCCCGCGCGGACCTTCTGCTCCAACTCCCTTTTGAAACCCACGTCGTGTGTGGTCCCCGTCACCCCGGTCGCCTCCCATACGTCTGCTGATGTCAGCCTTCGCCGAGACTACGCCTCGATGTCCTCCGGAAGCTCGCCGACCCGGTTTTCCCACTTCGTGGACAGCACGATCGTGGTCCGGGTGCGGGATACGCCCTTGGTGCCGGAGAGCCGGCGGATGGTCCGCTCCAGGCCGTCCACATCGGATGCGCGCACCTTGAGCATGTAGGAGTCGTCGCCCGCGATGAACCAGCAGTCCTCGATCTCGGCGAGCTCGCGCAACCGGTGGGCCACCTCCTCGTGGTCGGTGGCGTCCGAGAGCTGGATGCCGATCAGCGCGGTGACGCCCAGTCCCAGGGAGGCGGCGTCCACGGTCGCGCGATAGCCGGTGATCACCCCGGCGGCCTCCAGGCGGTTGATCCGGTCCGTGACGCTGGGCCCGGAGAGGCCGACGAGCCTGCCGAGCTCGGCGTAGGAGGCCCGGCCGTTCTCCCGCAGGGCCTGGATGAGCTGCCTGTCCACCGCGTCCATAAGCACGTGCGCCTTCCATTATTCAGAGATTGAGCGAGATTACATGTAGAATCTAAGGCATCAGGACCACAAGTCCTGTAAATCTTTTAGGCGATCGACCATCCCTCAGGAGATGAGACTCACCGTGTACACGATCGAGGGCCTTGAGGCCCGCATGCTCGAGCTGCGGGACCTGGCCAGCCGCTCGCGTGCAGCCCGTACCACCGACCGGCCCGTCTCCCGCGCGGCCCGCCGCGCGGCCGTCGTCGCGGCCCGCGCCGCGCGCACCAGGCGGCGCTGGACCCGCTAGGCCGTTCCCCGGTCCCGGTCCCCACCGAGTTCCCCCTCCCACCGGCGGTACAGCTTGTGCGGCACCCCTGCCGCGTCCAGCACCCGCCCCGCGACGAAGTCCACCAGATCCTGGATGTGCGTCGCCCCCGCGTAGAACGCCGGCGAGGCGGGCAGCACCACCGCGCCCGCCTCGTCCAGCGTCACCAGAGCCTTCAGCGTCTGTCCGCTCAGCGGTGTCTCGCGCACCGCCACCACGAGCTTGCGCCGTTCCTTGAGCGTGACGCTCGCGGCCCGCTGGAGCAGGTCCTTCGACAGCCCGAGCGCCACCCCGGCCACACACGCGGTGCTCGCCGGGACGATCAGCATCCCCTTGGCCGGATACGAGCCGGAGGACGGCCCGGCCGCCAGGTCCCCGGGCGACCAGTGGGTCACGTCCGCCACCTCGGCGGGCACCTCGAAGGCGTCGGGTGTGCCGTCCGCGCCACGCGCCAGCCAGCGGCGCAGATCGTCACGCCAGTGGGCGTCCCGGAATCCGATCCCCGTCTCGTCCAGCAGCGTCAGCCTTGACGCCCGGCTGACCACCAGGTCGACCGCCTCCCCCGCCGCCAGCAGCGCGCGCAGCACCGAGGCGGCGTACGGCGTCCCGGACGCGCCGGACACACCGACCACCCAGGGACGGCGCCCGCCCACTTCTTCGTGCGGCCCGTACGGCTCATGTGGCCCGTAAGGCTCGTGCGGCGTCTCCACGTCACCGAGCCTATCCGGCGGGTCTCACAGGCCGAGGCCCCGCACCACGAGGTCGAGGAGCGCGCAGCAGAACAGGGCGATCCCGATGAAGCCGTTGACCGTGAAGAAGGCGCGGTTCAGCCGGGACAGATCGCCCGGCCGCACGATGGTGTGCTCGTACGCGAACGCCGCCGCGACGATCGCCAGCCCGACCCAGAAGAACGCCCCGGCGTCCGTGGCCAGCGCGTACCAGACCAGCAGGGCCGTGGTGACCACATGGCAGACGCGCGCCCCGTAGAGGGCGCCCGCGATGCCGAAGCGGGCCGGCACCGACCGCACCCCGTGCGCCCGGTCGGCCGCCACGTCCTGGCAGGCGTAGATCAGGTCGAAGCCGCCGATCCAGATGCCGATCGCGAGCCCCAGGATCGCCGCGTCCCACGACCATTCGCCGGTGACCCCGATCCAGGCGCCGACCGGCCCGATGGCCTGGGCCACGCCCAGGATGGCGTGCGGATAGTCGGTGAACCGCTTGCCGTACGGATAGACCACCATCGGCACCACCGCGAGCGGCGCCAGCGCCAGGCAGAGCGGGTTCAGGAGCGCCGCCGAGCCCAGGAAGACGGCGAGCGCGATGAGCGCGCCGGTCCACGCGGTGCGCACCGAGACGGCGCCGGTGACCAGCTCACGGCCGGCGGTGCGCGGATTGCGGGCGTCGATCTCGCGGTCGATGATCCGGTTGCAGGCCATCGCGAAGGTGCGCATGCCCACCATGGCGATCGTGATCAGCAGCAGCCGCGTCCAGTGGACGGTGCCGTCCCACAGATGCATCGCGGTCAGCGCGGCGATGTAGGCGAAGGGCAGCGCGAAGACCGAGTGCTCGATCATCACCAGCCGCAGAAAGGCCCGGACCCGGCCGGGCGGCGCCGGTTCGGGGCCGAAGAGATCGGGGGTCGCGGAATCGGCGCTCACAGCCCGTACTCCTTCCATCGCTTCGTCACCCGATCGGCGGTCTCCGGATCGGACATGACCATGCGCGGCCATCCGCCGTCGCGCGTATAGCCCTCCTCGGGCCATTTCGCGGTGGCGTCGATGCCCGCCTTACCGCCCCAGAACTGCTGGTACGAGGCGTGGTCGAGATGGTCGACGGGGCCTTCGACCACGGTCAGATCGCGGGCGTAGTCGGTGTTCCCCAGAGCGCGCCAGGAAACCTCGTGCAGATCGTGGACATCGCAGTCGGCGTCGACCACGACGATCAGCTTGGTGAGCGACATCATGTGGGCGCCCCAGATGGCGTGCATCACCTTCTGCGCGTGCTTGGGGTACTTCTTGTCGATCGAGACGATCGCGCAGTTGTGGAACCCGCCGGACTCGGGGAGGTGGTAGTCCACGATGTCCGGGATGATGATCTTGAGCAGCGGGAGGAAGAACCGCTCGGTCGCCCTCCCCAGCGGTCCGTCCTCGGTCGGCGGACGGCCCACCACGATCGACTGGAGCAGCGGCCGCCGCCGCATCGTCACACAGTCGATGGTCAGGGCCGGGAACGGCTCCTGGGGCGTGTAGAAGCCCGTGTGGTCGCCGAACGGGCCCTCCGGCAGCGTCTTCCCGGGCTCCAGCCAGCCCTCGATGACGACCTCGGCGGCCGCCGGGACCTGGATCGGCACCGTCTTGCAGTCCACCATCTCGACCCGCCGGCCCTGGACGAACCCCGCGAAGAGGTACTCGTCGATGTCGCCGGGCAGCGGCGCGGTCGCGGCGTAGGTCACGGCGGGCGGCGCGCCGAAGGCGATCGCCACCGGGAGCTTCTCCCCGCGCCGGGCGGCCACTTGGTAGTGGTTGCGGCTGTCCTTGTGGATCTGCCAGTGCATGCCGATGGTGCGGCGGTCATGGCGCTGGAGGCGGTAGAGGCCGAGGTTGCGCACCCCGGTCTCCGGGTGCTTGGTGTGGGTCAGGCCGAGGTTGAAGAACGACCCGCCGTCCTCGGGCCAGGTGAACAGCGCCGGAAGCTGGTCCAGATCGACGTCCTCGCCGGTGAGGACCACCTCCTGGACGGGCGCCTCCTTCACCTTCCGCGGCGGAACATGGGCCATCGAGCCCAGCTTCCCGAACGCCTCGCGCAGTCCCACGAACCCCTGCGGCAGCTCGGGCTTGACCAGCCCGCCGATCTTCTCGCTGATCTCGTCGTACGAGCGGAGTCCCAGGGCCTTCAGGAGGCGGCGGTCGGTGCCGAAGACATTCATGGCCAGCGGCATCGCCGAACCCTTGACGTTCTCGAAGAGCAGCGCGGGGCCGCCCGCCTTGTTGACCCTGTCGACGATCTCCCCGACCTCGAGATAGGGATCGACCTCGGCCTTGACCCTCTTGAGGTCGCCTTCCCTGTCGAGCGCCCGCAGAAAGGAACGAAGATCGTCATAAGCCATACGTCCCAGTATCCGGTACGCACTACCCTGGTCCCGTAACTGGGGGCCCGAGCCACCGCCCCGAACACCACACGCAGGGGGAATCGCCTCATGCTACGGGTGCTGATGATCCTGGTGCCGCTGGCACTGAGCATCTACGCGTTCATCGACTGCATCACCACCGACGAACAGGACATCCGCTATATCCCCAAGCCCATCTGGGCGATCCTCGTCCTGCTGTTCCCCGTCGTGGGCTCCATCTCCTGGCTGATCGCGGGCCGCAAGCGCGCCGTCCCCGGGGGTGCCGGCCGGCCCGGGGCCCGGAGCGCGGGCGGCGGGGGCGGCTGGGTCGCGCCGGACGACAACCCCGAGTTCCTCAAGTCCCTGAACGACAAGGGCCCTGAGGACGACGGGGACGGACCGGCCGACACGCCCGGCGACCGTGAGAGCGACGAGGAGCGCCTGAGGGACTGGGAGGCCGACCTCCGCCGCCGCGAGGAGGAGCTGCGCCGCAAGGGCGATGGGCCGGGCTCCGGTTCGGGTTCCGGTTCCGGTTCCGGCTCCGGGTCAGGTCCGGAGGACACCCCGCCGGCGGCGTCCTGAGGAGCGGCCGCGTCCGGAAGAGCGGCCAGGCGGCCCGAGAAGCGCGACAACGGCCGGTTCCCCCGACATGGGTCAGGGGAACCGGCCGTTGCGTTGTCCGGTGTCAGACCCCGGCGTAGGAGTGCTTGCCGGTGATGAAGATGTTGACGCCGTAGTAGTTGAACAGGTAGCAGCCGAAGGCGATCAGCGCCAGGTAGGCGGCCTTGCGGCCCTTCCAGCCGGCGGTGGCGCGGGCGTGCAGGTAGCAGGCGTAGGCGACCCAGGTGATGAAGGACCAGACCTCCTTGGGGTCCCAGCCCCAGTAGCGGCCCCAGGCGGCCTCGGCCCAGATCGCGCCCGCGATGATCGTGAAGGTCCACAGCGGGAAGATCGTGGCGTTGATCCGGTACGCGAACTTGTCCAGCGACGCCGCCGAGGGCACCCGCTCCAGAACGGACTTGGCGAACCGGCCGAACTGCTTGCCCTCCGGGTTCTCCAGCTGGACCTCGTAGCGGTCGCGGAAGAGGTAGAGCAGCGTGGCGACGGCCCCGATGTAGAGCGAGGCGCCGGAGACGATCGCGCAGCTGACGTGGATCCACAGCCAGTACGAGTGCAGGGCCGGAACCAACTGGTCGCTCGCGGTGTACAAGACAGAGACGGCGAGACCGAGGTCGAGGAGGACCGTGGTGACGAGGGGCAGCCCGATCCAGCGCACATTCTTCTTCAGCGCCAGCAGCACCAGGTATGTGGCCACCGCGACCATGGCGAAGGTCGTGGAGAACTCGTACATGTTGCCCCACGGCGCCCGCTGCACCGACAGCGCGCGGAAGAGGACGCCCGCGGCATGAAAGAGGAAGGCCAGTACGGTCAGGCCCACCGCGATCCGGCCGTACACATCGCCCTGTTCGGTGCCGCCCGCGGCGCCCGGCCCGTCCGGGACGTCGCGGCTGCCCGCCGCGGAGCGGGTGACGATCTTCGGCCGCTCCAGGACGGCGGTGCCGCCGCTCTGCCCGCCCACCCGCACGGTCACCTTGGCGCGTTGGGCGGCCTCGGCGTCGGCGGTGATCGCGGCGGCGGTGCGGCCGACGGCGCTGCGGCTGCCGAACACCCACTCGGCGATATGCGCCAGGAAGGCGAGGGTGTAGACCGCCATCGCCGAGTAGATCAGCACGTTGCTGTAGTGAGCCAGGTTCTCGTTGACTTCGGCGGCGAGGTTCACGCGCGCGCTCCTTCGGCAGGATCTGCGGGATCTGCGGTGTCGGATGCGGATTCCGAGGCGGAGTCCTCGGTGGATTCCTTGGCGGAGTCCTTACCGGAGTCTCCGGTGGAGTCCTTACCGGAGTCCTCGGTGGAGTTCCGGTCGGGCTCCGGGTCGGGTTCCGCTTCCGGGGCCGGGGGTGCGTCCGCCTGGAGACGGACGGCCAGATCGGCGAGTTCTTCGGGCAGCTTGGCGTACTCACTGCGGCCGAGCCCCGCCATCTCGACCACCGTGGTGCCGTCGTCGCCCGTCACCGCGCGCACCCACACCCGGCGGCGCTGGATGAACAGGGAGGCGGCCAGGCCCACCAGGGCGGCCACGGCACCGATGAGGGCGCCCTGGTCACCCGGCTTGTGCGAGATCTGGAAGCTGGCCCATTCCTTGACGCCGTCGAACGACAGGGTTCCGGCGCCGTTCGGCAGCTTCATGGTGTCGCCGACCTTGAGCGCCCGGGCGAACTTGGTCTTGCCGTCGGGCTCCAGGAACTGCTTCATCCGCGACTTGTCCAGCTGGTACACGCTCTGCGGAGTACCGCCGTCCACACCGAGGCTGCCGTGGTAGGCGGTCAGGACCAGCGTCGGATTGTCCAGCGCCGGGAAGACGGAGAACATGCCCTTGCTGCGCACCCAGGTCGGCAGGAACTGCCCCTGGAAGCCGATTTGGTCCTTTTTGCCGTTCTTGTCCCGATAGTCCGGGACCTTGATGACCATGCTCTCGGTGAGGTTGGCCCCGTCGATCGGCAGCCCGACCACCGGGCCCTGGTGCACCACATCGCCCTTGCCGTCCCGGATGGTGACGACCGGCGAGTAGCCGTGGTTCAGCAGGAAGACCTTGTAGCCCGCGATCTCCAGCGGCTCGTTCACCTTGATGGAGGTCTTGTGGCTGGCGCCGTCCGCGCCGTCCCAGTAGCTCACATCGGCGCGGAAGGTGCGCGGGGTGCGCATCTGCGGACCGCTGCGTTCATAGGTCGCGGTGAAGCGGTTCAGCTGGAAGCCGAAGGGGGCGAGATCGTCGCTGTTGAACAGCTGCCCCGTCTTGATGTCGTCGTACTGGGTGAGGCTGTTGGAGAAGCCGCCGCCCTCGGTGATCAGGCTGCTGCCCTCGGTCTTCCACAGCTGCCCGGCGGCGAAGGACACCAGCAGCACGATCAGCGCGGTGTGGAAGAGCAGATTGCCCACCTCGCGCAGATAGCCCTTCTCCGCGGCCACCGCGTCACCCGAGGCCTCGAGGCGGAAGCGGCGCCCCTTCATGATCTTCCGGGCGGCCGCCAGCACCTGCTCCGGCTCGGCCTCACTGCGCCAGGTGGTGTACGCGGGAAGCCGGGTCAGCCGGCGGGGCGCGGCCGGCGGGCGGCCGCGCAGCTGGCCGATGAACTGCCAGGTGCGCGGCACGATGCAGCCGATGAGCGAGATGAACAGCAGGAGGTAGATCGCCGAGAACCACACCGAGCTGTAGACGTGGAACAGCTGCAGCTTCTCGTAGATCGGGGTGAGCGTCGGGTGCCGCTCCTGGAAGTCCTGCACCTTGAGCTGGTCGATGCTGGTCTGCGGGACCAGCGAGCCGGGGATCGTGGCGAGGGTGAGCAGCAGGAGCAGCAGCAGCGCCACCCGCATCGAGGTCAGCTGCCGCCAGAACCACCGGGCCCAGCCGAGCGGCCCCAGCGAGGGGACGTTGATCTCCTCGGCCGGGGCGGTGGACAGCTGCGACCCCGCGGCGCCGAGCTCGCGCTCCTCGGCGGTCGCGCCACCCTCGGGCGGCGTTCCGGCCTCCTTGCCGGCCGCGGTGTCGGTATCGGTGGTGGACATCGATCAGATCCCAACGTTGAAGCCCTGAGCCCAGGTCTGCATGGAGCCCATCATGGTGTCCCAGACACCTGTGAGCAGCAGCACCCCCAGAGCGACGAGCATGCCGCCCCCGGCTCGCATCACCCAGACGTAGTGCCGCTTGACCCAGCCGAAGGCGCCCAGCGCCCGGCGGTAGGCCACGGCGACCACCACGAACGGCAGCCCGAGCCCCACGCAGTAGGCGGCGGTGAGCAGGGCCCCGCGCCCCGCACTCGCCTCATTGAACGCCAGGGCGTTGACGGCGGTGAGCGTCGGCCCCAGGCACGGCGTCCAGCCGACGCCGAACAGGGCGCCCAGCACCGGCGCCCCCGCGAGCCCCAGCGTGGGCTTGATGTGAAAGCGGAACTCCCGCTGTCCGAAGCCCCCCAGCACCCCCATGAAGGCGAGGCCCATCACGATCGTGACGACCCCGAGGATCTTGGAGATGGTCTCCTTGTGCTCCTGGAGCGTCCAGCCGAAGTTGCCGAAGAGCGCGCCCCCGGAGACGAAGACCGCGGTGAAGCCGAGCACGAAGAGCGAGGCGCCCGCGACCATCCGGCCGCGCTTGGCCTCGGCCAGATCCGTGCCCGTCACCCCTGTGACGTACGACATATAGCCGGGCACCAGCGGCAGTACACAGGGGGAGAAGAAGGAGACCAGTCCGCCGAGCAGGGCGACCGGAAGCGCCAGCAGCAGCGCCCCGGTCAGGACGGTCTGGTTGGGATCGGTCGCGGCGGCCAGCGTGTTCACGAAAGGTCACTTCTCCGCGATCAGCGGCGTGACCATCGTGCGCAGGCGCTCCTCGCTGAGCGGCGTCAGAGCGCGGGCCGCGATCCTGCCCTCCCGGTCCAGCACGATCGTCGAGGGGATGGCCTGCGGGTTGAGGCTGCCCTTGGGGAAGCGCAGCATGAGCTTCCCGATCGGGTCGTACAGACTCGGGTAGTCGACGCCGTATTCCTTCTCGAACCTGAGCGCGGGGGCGCGGTTGGAGTCACGGGTGTTGATCCCGATGAACTGCACACCCTTGGCCTTGGTGTCCTTGGCCACCTTGGCGAGGTTCGACGCCTCGGCCCGGCAGGGGGCGCACCAGGAGCCCCAGACGTTCAGGACCACGATCTTGCCCTTGTAGTCCGCCACGTCCAGCGGCTTGCCCTCCAGGGTCTTGCCCGAGAGCTGGGGTGCGTCCTTACGGTTCTCCTTGGCGACGGTGTCCACGCCGCCCTTGCCCTGGACGA
This sequence comes from Streptomyces sp. MK37H, assembly GCF_018035285.1. NCBI lineage: Bacteria > Bacillati > Actinomycetota > Actinomycetes > Kitasatosporales > Streptomycetaceae > Streptomyces > Streptomyces sp. MK37H. Next base: position 15,072 of record NZ_JAAAYH010000020.1, read on the forward strand.
ACTTGGTGTCGGCGGAGCCGCCCGAGGTGCCGCCCCCGCCGCAGGCGGTCAGGGACAGCGCGGCAACCGTGGCCCCGATGGCCAGCACGGTTGCGCGACGACGGGTCACGAGGCCCCGAGGGGCACGGCAGGCACTCATGTGAAAAGTTTCGCATGGCCCTTTTGGGGATCTTCGCCACCCCCCTCCGGGCACCCCGCCGGGCCCCGCGGGGCCCTGCCCCCGGCTCGCCCGCATCCGCCAACGCCCTCAGCCGCCGTTCGCGCTCCACGCCTGGCCCACGCCCAGCCCGCGCAGCTCGGCCAGGACCGCGGGGTCCTGTGCGTCCAGCCAGTCGGTGAGCTGCTTGAAGGAGACCAGCCGGACGTCCTTGTGCTTCTCGTCGGCCATGTGCTTGAGCGCTTCCTCGACGGCGTCCATATAGATACCGCCGTTCCACTGCTCGAAGTGGTTTCCGATGAAGAACGGGGCGCGATTGGTCTCATAGGCCCGCTTGAAACCGGCTATGTACGCCTCGGCGGCCTGCTTGCGCCAGCCCGGGTAGTTCGCGGGCGGCGCGTTGGTGGAATTCCTCGACTGGTTCGCCAGGATGTTGTAGTCCATCGAGAGCACCTCGAAGGAGTGCCCCGGAAAGGGAATCTGCTGCAGCGGGAAGTCCCAGAGGCCCTGCTTCTTCGACGGCCACACCTGGAGTCCGCCCGGCGAACTGGCGTCATAGCGCCAGCCGAGCTCCCGGGCGGTCGGCAGCAAATTGGTCTGGCCCTTCAGACACGGAGTGCGGCCACCGATGAGCTCCTTGTGATAATCGAAGGGCAGCGGATCCACATCGGTGAAGCGCGTATTCGTCCGCCACTCCGTGACGAAGGACATGGCCTGATCGATCTCGGACTTCCACTGCGCGGACGTCCAGTTCTCCACCGAGCCGCTGCCGGAGCAGAAGTGCCCATTGAAATGGGTGCCGATCTCATGGCCCTCGAGCCACGCCTCGCGCACGTTCCGCAGCGTGGCCTTGATGTGCTCATCGGTGAGATAGCCGATGTCGGAGGCGCCCACCGGGTTGTTCGGCGGCCGGTACAGCGACTTCTTCGACTCCGGAAGGCAGTAGATACCGGAGAGGAAGAAGGTCATGGTCGCGCCGTGGTCCTCGGCCAGCTTGCGGAACCGCGGGAAGAGTCCGTTGCCGACCTCTCCCGCGCCGTCCCACGAGAACACCACGAACTGCGGCGGCTTCTGCCCCCGTTCCAGCCGCTCCGGCTTCGGGGCCTCCTTACGCCGCTCACCGTGCGAAGTGGAGCCGTCACCGATCGGCTTCGCCTGGGTCGTCTTCGAGGGCTTCGGCGTACCGGATCCGGACCCCGAGGAACAGCCGGCGACGGCCAGTGATGCCGCCGCTCCCATACCAAGACCGAGGATCCCCCTCCGGCTGACCTCACGCATAACGTCCTCAATTCGCACTCGCCGTTCTGATTGCCCGGGGTGTCCGGACAACCCTGGAGATGGCGAGGCGAATAGCGAGGTTCCGAAAGAACGCGGTCAATTACACGGCGGACACAATGTCTCCATTCGGTGGCACGCCGCATGCCCCAACGGTCATCCCACGGCCATGCGCCCGTCACGCACATCGCGGGCCGCACATGGCGGCCCGCACCCCCGGCCCGGCCGCGGCCGGGCGCACCGCTCAGGCGCCGTAGCCCTTGGAGGCCCCCTTCACCGGCTTGGCGCCCGCGCGCAGATGGGGCGGAACGAGATCACGGGCCGGTTCGCTGTAGCCCACCGAGACGATCCGGTCGCCGCGGAAGGTGAAGCTGGTGAGGCTGGCCAGCGTGCACTGCCGCCTGCGCGGGTCGTGCCACAGCCGCCGCCGCTCCACGAAGCTGCGCACGATCCAGATCGGCAGCTGATGGCTGACGCACACCGCCTCGTGGCCGCGCGCGGCGTCCCGCGCCCGGCCCAGCGCCGCCATCATCCGCACCACCTGGTCGACATAGGGCTCGCCCCAGGACGGGCGGAACGGGTTGGTGAGATGGCGCCAGTTGACCGGTTTGCGCAGCGCGCCGTCGCCGACACCGAAGGTCTTGCCCTGGAAGACGTTGGCCGCTTCGATCAGCCGCTCGTCCGAGGCCACGTCCAGGCCGTGCGCCTTGGCGATCGGCGCCGCCGTCTCCTGCGCCCGCTCCAGCGGGGAGGCGACCACATGGGTGATGTCACGGTCGGCGAGGTGCTCGGCGACGCGGTCGGCCATCTGCCGCCCCAGATCGGAGAGGTGGTAGCCGGGCAGCCTGCCGTAGAGCACGCCCTCCGGGTTGTGGACCTCGCCGTGGCGCATCACATGGACGACGGTGATGTCGTTCTCGCTCTGTGTCATGTCACCCATCATTCAGTGGCCTCGGCGGCGGCCCGCGCCGCCCCCGGCAGAGCCGCCGCCACCCGCTCCAGCGCCTTCTCGTCGTGCGTCGTGGAGACGAACCACGACTCGAAGGCGGACGGCGGGAGGTAGACGCCCTGGGACAGCATGGAGTGGAAGAAGGCGGTGAAGCGGAACGCCTCCTGCGCCTTGGCCGTCTCGTAGTCGGTGACCTCGTCGCCGGTGAAGAAGACCGAGAACATGTTGCCCGCGACCTGGACCCGGTGCGCCACGCCCTCCTTGGAGAGCGCCTCCGTCACCATCGCCCGCAGCCGCTCGGAGGCCGCGTCGACCCGTCCGTACGCCGCGTCGTCCAGCAGCCGCAGCTGGGCGACGCCCGCGGCCGTGGCGACCGGGTTCCCGGACAGCGTGCCCGCCTGGTAGACCGGGCCGGCCGGGGCCAGGCGCTCCATGACGTCGGCGCGCCCGCCGAAGGCCGCGGCCGGGAAGCCACCGCCCATGACCTTGCCGAAGGTCATCAGGTCCGGCTCCACGCCGTCCAGCCCGAACCACCCGGCCCTGGAGACCCGGAAGCCGGTCATGACCTCGTCGGAGATGTAGAGCGCGCCATGGTCGGCGCAGAGCTGCTTGAGGCCCGCGTTGAACCCTGGCAGCGGCGGCACCACGCCCATGTTGCCCGCCGACGCCTCGGTGATCACACAGGCGATCTCCCCGGGGTGCGCGGCGAAGGCCGCCCGGACCGCCTCCAGGTCGTTGTACGGCAGCACTACGGTCTCCCCCGCCTGCGCTCCCGTCACCCCCGGAGTGTCCGGCAGCCCGAAGGTCGCCACCCCGGACCCGGCGGCGGCCAGCAGGGCGTCCACATGCCCGTGGTAGCAACCGGCGAACTTGATCACCTTCGACCGTCCGGTGAACCCACGGGCCAGCCGGATCGCCGACATCGTCGCCTCGGTGCCGGACGACACCAGGCGCACCTGCTCGACCGGGCCGACCCGCGCCACGATCTCCTCGGCGAGCTCGACCTCGCCCTCGCCCGGCGTACCGAACGACGTACCGCGGGCGACGGCGGCCTGCACGGCCGCGGTGACCTCGGGGTGGGAATGGCCGAGGATCATCGGCCCCCACGAGCACACGAGGTCCACGTACTCGCGTCCGTCGGCGTCGGTGAGGTACGGACCGTCCCCGGACACCATGAAGCGGGGCGTACCTCCCACGGCGCGGAACGCCCGCACCGGAGAGTTCACGCCGCCGGGCGTCACGGCGGCCGCGCGGTCGAAAAGCGTCTGCGAAACTGGGGCTGCGTACGGATAGCTCACACAAGCCATGTTGTCAGAGGCGGACGTACTCCCGCGGCCGGGCGTTTCACAGCTCTATGGTGGGGGAGGTCTCTGTGAACAGAGATCGGGTTGCGCGGTAGTGGCCGCGAGTGGTCGGGTGGAGATATGTATCGCGGTGGCGAACTGGGTGAAGGGACTGACGACCGAGGCCCCGAGCGTGCCCGGCCCGGACGCCATCGGCGGGACGAGGCGGGCAGGACAGGCAGAAGCGGGGGCCGCATGGGGGTGACCTACAAGTACTTCGGTGCGCCGGACGGCGCCACCGCGGCCAGGGTCCCCATCTCCATGCGCCCCGAGGAGCTCGGCGGCGACGAACTCGGCCACGGCATGTTCACGAAGATCAAGCCGGAGACGGTGGCGGCGATGGTCCTCACCGGCATCGAGGGCGTCCCGCTGCACAAGGTCCCCCCGCTCGAACTGGTCGTTCTCCACCCGGACTACGCCGTCGTCAAGCTCCCGATGACCGCCGTCGATCCGCTGCGCGGCGTCGGCGAGGAGGCGGTGGGCGCCGCGGCCTTCATCTGGTCGACGGTCCCCGACCGCGGCGGCCCCCGGGACGCCTTCACGGTCTATCAACTGCTCCACGAGTGGCAGGACTTCAGCCACCGGCTGCACGAGGCGGGGCATCAGCCGTACTGCCTGGTCTGGCCCTGAGCCAGGGGCCCGGGCGGGCCCGAGTGCGGCTGGGTCAGTGGATTACTCTGAGCCGGTCGCAGACCGGGTGGTTGGAGTCCGGGCCGGTGCAGAGGAAGTAGCCCGTCCAGCGGTAGTGGCTGTCGGGCACGGTGCCCGGGCCTCGTTGCCAGGTGGCCACCTGGTCGCCGTTGGAGAAGGTCAAGCCGCCCTGATCGACCGTCGGTTCGCGTTCCAGCAGGGTGGCAAGGTCGTGGAGGAAGGACGCTCGGTCCCGGCGCTTCTTCCAGGACGCGATGACCTTGTCCGGGGCGGCGGCGGAGAGGCCCGTGCCGTCGAAACCACCGCGGTCCATGGCCACTTCCATGGTGTCGAAGTCGCCCCTGCACGCCGCGTTGTGCACGGAGTCGACGGATGGCTCACGGCGTTGGGTGCCGTCTCCCGAGTCGAAGGTCGAGTGGGCCTTGCCGCAGCTCAGGCCCTTGCCGTCGGCCCCGCGCTCGCCGTTGCCGTCCGGCAGGAGCCAGAAGGTCAGGCCGACGATGGCGGCGAGGGCCAGGGTGGCCGCGGCGAGGGCGCGTTGGCGCGTGCTCAGGCGGTGGGTTTCGGGTGCGGCGACGGTCTCGTCCGGCTCAGGGGGGTCCTGGCGGAGAGTGCGGTTGCGGGCGATGGAGATGTGGGCGCCGCGGTCGCGGTTCAGCTGTTGGGGGCGTGGGCGGTTCTTGCGCATCAGGGCGCGGTCCACGCGGTCGTAGAGGTCCGCCATGGTGAGCAACTCCGGCGCGTCCGGGTCGCCCTCTTCGAGGAGTGTGATCAACTCGCCGGTGAAGGCCGGGTACCGCTCCCCCGGTGGCGCCAGCGCCTGCTTGGTGGCGTGGGAGGCGGCGAGGACCGAGGTGCCCTCGACATCGGCCAGCCGGATCGTGTCATCCCCGGCGGACAGATGGCCGCGCAGGGCGGTGCCGCTGAAGCAGCAGTCGAGGATGACGACCTTACGGCGGACACGGGTGGCGCTCAGCAGGATCTCGCGCAGGTCGTCGTACTTCACCGCGGTGAACGACTTGTCCTTCGTCGTCTCCGGTACGGCCAGGTGTAAGCCGCCGCTGAGCGGATAGAGCAGGCCATGGCCCGCGTAGTAGACGACGAGCGTGTCCGTGGCCTCGGCGGCCGCGCGGTGGACGGCCTCCAGCATGCTGTCGCGCGTCGGCTGCGAGACGATCCGGCAGTGCTCCTCGGGGAGGCCCCACACCTCCGGATCCCGGAACAGCTCGGCCAGCCGCCGGCAGCCCGCCGCCACGGATGGACGGTCGTCCAGATGCCGCTGCCGGTCCCGGGAGGCGGCTCCGCCGCGGGTGAAGGCATGGGCCTCGATGAGGACCGCCCGGGACGCGGAGGGGTCGGAGAGGCGTGCTGCCGGTCCCTCTCCCGTCGTACGGGAGGTACCGGAGCGCCAGGTCATGCCGGGTTCTCCGGGCGGTCGGAGCTCTCCGGGGACGCTTCCGGGGGCTGGGAGCCCTCCGGGGGCTCCAGTTGCCGGAGGAGGCGGCGGATCGTCTCCGGGTCGGTGCTCTCGACGCGCAGGGAGACGCCATCGCGTTCGACCCGGGTGTCCGTGCCGCGCGCCCGTGCGTCACGCCAGGTGGCCACGGCGAGCAGCAGATTGCCGAGGGACGTGAGGTTCGAGACGACGATGGAGATGACCTCGAGGCCGCCCAGGGTGTCGTCGCGGTCCTCCTCGTCCACCAGCGCCACCTCCGCGGCGCCCGCGACGTCGGGGTCCCCGGTCAACCAGCGATTGAGGTCGAGGACGCCCGGAGACCCCTCGGCGGCGTCGACTCGAAGGCGGAACTGCACGGCACCCATCCCCCGGTGTGATCCTTTGGTGGGCGCCGATCGTAGCGTTCCGCTCCGCTACGGAGCCTTGCATGGGCGGGCCGTACCCTTCCCCCCATGCTCATCGCACGTTCCATCGCTCTGTTCGCCGTGGCCGCGCTCCTGGAGATCGGCGGCGCCTGGCTCGTCTGGCAAGGCGTGCGTGGGCACAGGGGGTGGGCGTGGATCGGCGCCGGGGTCATCGCCCTTGGCGCCTACGGGTTCGTGGCCACGCTCCAGCCGGACGCGGAGTTCGGTCGCATCCTCGCGGCGTACGGCGGCGTGTTCGTCGCCGGATCGCTCGCCTGGGGCATGGTCGCCGACGGCTACCGGCCCGACCGCTTCGATGTGCTCGGAGCGCTGATCTGTCTGGCCGGAGTCGCTGTGATCATGTACGTGCCTAGGAGGTAACCATCGGCCGGCCGTGGCCGCCCTTGCCCTCATGGTCGCCGTGGTTGTCCTTGCCCTGCTTGCCGTGGTCACCGTGGTGGTCGTCCTGCTCCTGCTCCGTGCCGAGGACGCAGCCGGTGTCCGGGTCGATGAAGACGGTCGTGATGGTGTGGTCGCACTCGACCTCCACGACCCACACCTGCTTGACCTCCTGCTTGTACGGGTCCTTGTGCTCGTCCTTGCGCTGCTTGTCCTTGCGCTGGTCGTCGTGGTGGCGCGGGTCCTTGCGGTCGTCCTTACGGTCGTCCTTACGGCCGTCCTGGTGCTTGCCCTGGTGGTGCGGGTCGTCCTCGGGGCAGTCCACCAGCTCGGCGCTGACCGCCTGGCCGCCGACCTCGCACTCGGCGATCTCGACCGCCTCGGCGAGCGTCACCGGGTCGTTCTTCTTCTGGTCCTGGTGCTCCTTGTGCTCCTGGCCGTGGCGCGCCTGGTCGGCCTCGTGGACGGGGACGGTGACGGGACGGACGGCACCGCGGTCCTGGGCCTCCTCACCGGACTGGGCGGCCTCGTAAGGCTGCGCGGCCTGCTCGGGCTGAGCCGCCTGCTCCGGCTGCGCGGCCTGCTCGGGCTGCGCCGCCTGCTCCGGCTGCGCGGCCTGCTCGGGCTGCGCCACCTGCTCCGGCTGCGCGGCCTGCTCGGGGCGCGCCGCGCTGCGGCCCTGGATGCCGGGCCAGTACTTCCCGGTGGGGAAGTAGCGGGTCGGGTCCTGACGGCCCTGGTCCTCGCGCTGGCCGCTCTCCTCGCGCTGGCCGTGCTCCTCCTGGCCGCTGTCCTCCTTACGGCTCTCCTCCTGGCCGCTGTCCTCCTTACGGCTCTCTTCCTTGCGGCCGCTGTCCTCACGACCGCTGTCCATCTTCTCGTCGTACCGGCCGTGGTCCTCACGCTGGCCGTGGTCCTCACGCTGGCCGTGGTCCTCGCGCTGGTCGCTCTCCTCGCGCGGGTCGCTCTCCTTCTTCTCGTACCGCCCGCCCTCGTCGTGACGGCCGTCCTGGTCGTCCCTGGCGTGGTCATCGTGGCGGCCGCCGTTGGGGTCCTCGTGGCTGTTCGCCTCGTAGCGGCCGTGCTCGTGACCGTTGTCCTCGTGACGGCCGTTCGGGTCCTTCACCTCGTAGCGGCCGTGCTCGTGCTGGCCCTTCTTGTCCTCGTGACGGCCGTTCTCGTGGTTCCCCTTGTCGTGGTTCCCCTTGTCGTGGTTCTCCTTGTTGTCACCGTGCGCCCGGTCCTGGGCACAGTGGTTGCTCTGCGACGAGTGCGGATCGGGGGTGCTGCCCGAGGCCCATGCGGTTCCCGGAGTACCGGTAACCAGGGCCGCCGCCGCGATGGCGCCCGCTGAGGCCACGCCCCAGCGCCGGAAAGAACGACGGGACCGCTGAAGGAATCTGCTCTGCTGGGTCATTACCTGAATTCACTCCTTGGGCATGGGTGCTCCATTTACCGGCACCGCGCCGGACGCAGTGCACCCTTCCCCGAGCCCGAGAGCCCCTAGCGGATTCCTATCTTCAGTCCCCCGGTTGGAGGTAAATCGGGCCGTCATATCCTGCATATGGATCATGCGCACACACCACCGTTTGCGCCACGTCACCACTGGAGGGCCGATGACCACCCGTACCGCAGTGATCACCGGCGCGAGCAGCGGGATCGGAGCCGCGACCGCGCGCCGCCTGGCGGCCGCCGGATTCCGTGTCGTCCTCGCCGCCCGCCGTAAGGAGCGCATCGAGGCGCTCGCCGCCGAGCTGACCGAGGCGGGGCACGAGGCCGAGGCGTACGTCCTGGACGTCACCGACCGCGCCGCCGTGGAGTCCTTCGCCGCCGGTCTGGACCGCTGCGACGTCCTGGTGAACAACGCGGGCGGCGCGATCGGCGCCGAGACCGTGGCCAACGCCGACCCGGCCGACTGGCGGGCGATGTACGAGGTCAATGTGGTGGGCGTGCTCCAGGTGACCCAGGCGCTGCTGCCCGCCCTCACCGCCTCCGGCGACGGCACGATCGTCGTGCTGTCCTCCACGGCGGGCCATGTGGCGTACGAGGGCGGCGGCGGGTACGTGGCGGCCAAACACGGCTCCCACGCCATCGCGGCCACCCTGCGCCTGGAGCTGTGCGGTGAGCCCGTGCGGGTGATCGAGATCGCCCCGGGCATGGTCAGGACCGACGAGTTCGCGGTGAACCGCTACCGCGGGGACGAGAGCCAGGCCGCGGCCGTCTACGAGGGCGTGGCCGAGCCGCTGACCGCCGACGACGTGGCCGACACGGTCGAGTGGGCGGTCACCCGCCCCTCGCATGTGAACATCGACATGATGGTCATCCGCCCCCGCGCCCAGGCCGCCCAGCACAAGGTCCACCGCGAGCGCTGAGCCCGTCCGCCCTCGTCCTCCACGGCTCCTCACAGCCCTGCCGCGACAGCCCGCCGTCCCCCGTTCGGCTCAGTGCGTATGCGCCATCCCGGGGACGCTCCGATGCTGGGAGCGGCCGTCACCTCCCGGAGACTCTTCGCGGTGAAGCGGAGGCGTCATGAGGGTTGTCGTTGATCTCAACCGGTGCCAGGGCTACGCACAGTGCGCCTTCCTCGCGCCGGATGTGTTCGCGATGCACGGTGAGGAAGCGCTGCTGTACGACGCGCGGCCGGACGACGCGCGGCGCGCGGACGTGCTGCGGGCGGTGGCGGCGTGCCCGGTCAGGGCCATCACCGTGGAGGGCGCGGGCGGCAGGTGGACGGCGGACCGGGTGGGTGCCTCCGATGGCGCTTGACGGCTCCCTGGAGCGGCTCCGGCGCGAGGGCCACATCGTAGGTCCTGCTCGGCCTGGTGCCGGTCGGCCAAACGGCCCTCCCCCGCCGCCGTGCGATCGACGCGCGGTGGCGGCTGGGCGTCGCCGCGACCGCGCTGGACACGGCGGCCAAGCGGGTGGCGCTCGCCGATGGCACCTCGGTGGAGTACGACCGGCTGCTGATCGCCACCGGTGTGCGCTCCCGCCCGTGGCCGAACGAGCTGGAGGCCGGCCTGGACGGCGTCTTCGTGCTGCGGACCACGGACGACGCCGCCCGGTCGGTCCACCGGCTGCGGGCCGGACCCCGCCGGGTGCTGGTGATCGGCGCCGGGTTCACCGGCTCGGAGATCGCCTCCGTCTGCCGTGAGCGGGAGCTGCCCGTCACGGTCGCCGAACGCGGCCCGGCTCCCCTGGTGGGCGCCCTGGGCGGCGTGATCGGCGAGGTGGCCGCCGAGCTGCAGCACCAGTACGGCGTCGATCTGCGCTGCGGTGTGATGGTCACCGGGCTGGAAGGCGACGGTGCGGGCAGGCTGCGGCGGGCCCACGTCTCCGACGGCGACGCGCTGGACGCGGAGGTGGCCGTCGTCGCCCTGGGCGCGACGCGCAACACCGAATGGCTCGCGGGCTCCGGACTGGCCGCGGGGCCGCGCGGGATCGCCTGCCCATCGACTTCATAGTGCTGGGCGGCGGCACCTCATATGAAGTGCACGCCGAGCGCGTCCAGAACCGCGAGGATCACCACGACCAGCACGAGCCCCATGATCCATCCGCAGCCGCCGTCCTTCTTCCGCTCGTGGTCACGGATTCCCTTGGCGACAGCCCGCTTGATCCGTCGCTCTTCGTCGCGCTTCACGTCTATCCCCCCATCTCCTCGCACCGGGGCTGCCCGAAGGCCGCCCAACAACCTGTCTACGCCGTCCCGCGCGGCAGCACGCCCCGCTGAGTAACGCGGTCCACAGTGCAGCACCACGACGACCAAGCAGGCAGGCCCCCGAACCGTCACCAGTCCGGGGGCCATCGATCACGTATCGTCCTGCACCTCAGCCCTTCACGCAGATGACCTGCTTGAGCTTGGCGACCACCTGGACCAGGTCCCGCTGCTGCTCCATGACCTGTCCAATCGGCTTGTAGGCGGCCGGGATCTCGTCCACGACGCCGGAGTCCTTACGGCACTCCACGCCCCGCGTCTGCTCCTCCAGGTCCCGCGCCGAGTACCGCTTCTTCGCGGCGTTCCGGCTCATCCGGCGGCCGGCACCGTGCGAGGCCGAGTTGAACGACGCCTCGTTCCCCAGACCGCGCACGATGTAGGACTCCGTGCCCATCGAGCCGGGGATGATCCCCCACTCCCCCGAGCCCGCGCTGATGGCTCCCTTCCGGGTAACCAGCAGATCCATCCCCTCGTACCGCTCTTCACTGACATAGTTGTGATGGCAGCTGATCACCGGCTCGAAGACGGGGCAGGCCTTCTTGAACTCCTTGCGCACCACGTCCTGGAAGAGCGCCATCATGATCGCGCGGTTGTACTTCGCGTACTCCTGAGCCCAGAAGAGATCGTGCCGGTACGCCGCCATCTGCGGGGTGCCCGCGATGAAGACGGCCAGGTCGCGATCGACCAGATTCTGGTTGTGGGGCAGCTTCCGGGCCTCGCCGATGTGGTACTCGGCCAGCTCCTTGCCAATGTTGCGGGAGCCGGAGTGCAGCATCAGCCAGACCGAGCCCTCGTCATCGAGACAGAACTCGATGAAGTGGTTACCGGATCCGAGCGAACCCATCTGCTTGACGGCTCGCTCCTGGCGGAACCTGACCGCCTGGGCCACTCCCCCGAACCGGCTCCAGAAGTCGTCCCACCCCGTCGTCGGGAACGCGTGCAGCCGCCCCGGGTCCACCGGGGCGTCGTGCATACCGCGCCCCACCGGGATCGCCTGCTCGATCCGGGTCCGCAGCCGCGAGAGATCCCCCGGAAGGTCGTTGGCGGTCAGCGACGTCTTGACGGCCGACATCCCGCAGCCGATGTCCACCCCGACCGCCGCCGGGCACACCGCGCCCTGCATCGCGATCACCGAGCCGACCGTGGCACCCTTCCCGTAATGCACATCCGGCATCACGGCGAGCCCCTTGATCCAGGGCAGCGTGGCCACATTGCGCAGCTGCTGCATGGCCACGTCCTCGACCGTCGAGGGGTCGGTCCACATCCGGATCGGCACCTGCGCGCCGGGCACCTCGACATACGACATGATGTACTCATTCCCCCGTAAAAGACTGAAAACGCAAAAGCCGGGCCAATGCCCCATAGGCGGCGGGCGACCGGCAGGCACGGCAGTGCGTGCGATAGACATTGTGTCCAGCCACCGCCTGCGGGCGGCAAGGAGTTTTCCGTCGCTCGAAGGGACACGGACAGTGCAGCCAGCGCAGCGAAGGGCGTACGGACGGCGGGCCACCCCGGCCGTCGCCGTGCTCATCACCGTGCTCGCCGCCGCGGGGCTCGGCGGATGCACCGGCTCCGATTCGACGACCGACCCGGACGACGGCGCCTCCGGCGACTCCGGGACGGCCGTCTCGGCCGAGCCCGGCCGCTATCGCACGCTGCCCGAGGCATGCGGCGCGGTGAGCCGCAAGACCCTCCAGGCCCTGCTGCCCGGCGCCGAGCAGGACGACAAGGTGTACGACGGCCAGGCGGCCGTGACGTATGACATAGACCGCCGGGACGGCTGCCGCTGGAAGGTGGAGACCACGAGCGGCACGCGCTATCTCACGATCGACTTCCAGCGGGTGGTCTCGTACGACCCCTCGGTCAGCGACGACGACCGGGCCCAGGAGACGTACGAGAAGAAGGCCGTCGCCGCCGATATCCCGGACGCCACGAGCCCTCCCTCGAGCCCCTCCGGCTCGGAGAGCAGCTCGGAGAGCGACGCGGGCGATGCGGGCGACGGGGGCGGCGCGGGCGACGACAGCGGCTCCTCCGCCTCCGCCAGTGCGAGCGCCGATGAGCCCGGTAAGAGCAGCACGGGCGACAAGAGCGACGAAGCCGGTAAGGGCGACAAGAGCGATGAGGGGGGCAAAAGCACCGATAGCCCCTCCGCGGGCGCCGATGCGAGCGGCGGAAGTGACGAAAGTGACACCGCCTCGGAGGACACCGCCCCGCGCCGGCTGGACGACCTCGGTGACGACGCCTTTCTCAACGACCAACTGATCACCAAGGACTCGGGTATCCACCGCGACATCACCGTCGTGTTCCGGTCCTCGAATGTGATTGCCACCATTGCGTACGACCAGTGGACGACCGACAAGAAGCACATTCCCAGCAGCCAGGAACTGCAGGAAAACGCCCAGGACTTGGCCGATGAACTGACCGGTCGCCTCAACGAATAACGGGTCCTCGCCGCACCCCCGCGAGCACCCCGGCCCCTCCCCGCGGAGACCTCGGAAATTGGGACGCCCGCGCGTCGGCCGCGTACCGTGCCGACTAATGACGCGGGCGGCACGTCCGCCCATCGACAGAGAATGAGCGAAGGACCCATGCACCGTTCAGCCCCGCGACTCGCCCGAATACTCGCCTGCGCGACCGTACCGGTGGTGCTCGTCGCCGGCTGCTCCTCCGGCTCGGACAAGAAGGACGACAAGAACGCCGGTGGCTCAGCGAGACCCGGCTCGCCCAGCGCTTCACCCACCGTCGCGGCAGCGAAGTTCAGCAAGCTGCCCGATGTGTGCTCCACGCTTTCCGGGAAGACGATCGACGATCTCGTCCCCAAGGCGCAGAACAAGAAGGGCAAGGCCCTTCCCTCGGCCGACACCAATACGTCGGCCAGCTGCCTGTGGAGCGGCCTCGACAAGTTCGACTACCGCTCGCTGACCGTCTCCCTCAAGCTGTTCCACTCCGACCCGGGGCTCGGTTCCGGCGACAAGCGCGCCGGGGAGTACGCCGCCCAGCAGGCGAGCAGGGCCGCCACCGCCGGTAAGGTGACCGACCCCAAGACCGAGAAGGTCGCGGGCATCGGCGACGACGCGACCACGGTCAGCACCAAGGAGAAGAAGGACGGCGACGACTTCCGCGACCAGACGGTCGTGGTCCGTACCGCCAATGTCGTCATCACCCTCCAGTACGACGGCGCCGGCTATGAGACCGCCAAGGCCCCGGACGCGGCCGACCTGCTCAAGGACGCCAAGTCCGCGGCCAAGGAGGCCGTCGGCGCCATCGGTAAGGGCGCCAAGAGCGGCGCCTGACTCGCCGACACGACCCCTTCCCGCCCACGAGCCTTGACGTGTATGCGACGCTGATGCGGCTGTTGTTGAGGACGGGGAGGGGTCGCGGGTGGCCGCGATGCAACTGACACGGATGCACCGAATACTGGCCGGGGTGGTCGTCACCGGGGCGGTGGTGATCGCCGGGATCGGCTTCGCCGGTTCCTACGCCGCGGTGCGCGATCTCGCCCTCGACAAGGGCTTCGGCAAGTTCGCCAATGTCTTCCCGATCGGCATCGACGCGGGGATCGTGGTCCTGCTCGCGCTGGATCTGCTGCTCACCTGGATCCGCATCCCCTTCCCGCTGCTGCGCCAGACCGCCTGGCTGCTGACCGCGGCCACCATCGCCTTCAACGGCGCGGCCGCCTGGCCGGACCCGGTCGGCGTCGGCATGCACGGCGTGATCCCGATCCTGTTCGTCGTCTCCGTCGAGGCCGCCCGGCACGCGGTCGGCCGGATCGCCGACATCACCGCCGACCGGCACATGGAGTCGGTCCGCATCGCCCGCTGGCTGCTCGCGCCGGTGCCCACCTTCCGGCTGTGGCGCCGGATGAAGCTGTGGGAGCTGCGCAGCTACGAGGAGGTCATCAGGCTGGAGCAGGACCGGCTGGTCTACCAGGCCCGGCTGCGGGCCCGCTACGGGCGGTCCTGGCGCCGTAGGGCGCCCGTGGAATCGCTGATGCCGCTGCGGCTGGCGCGGTATGGGGTGCCGCTGGCGGACACCGCGCCGGCGGGGCTCGCGGCGGCCGGTCTGGACCCGTCCACGGTGTCGCCGACCGCGCTCCCCTCGGGCCGGTCGGCCGCGGCGGACGAGACGGGACCCAGGAGCGCGTCCCTGGAGGCCCAGCCGGGCCCGTACGGCGCGCCGGGGCCCATGGCGGACATGGGGCCGCAGCAGCACCCCCAGCAGCCCCAGACGCAGGAGCTGCCGCTCTCACTGCCCCTGCCGGTGTACCAGCAGCCCGCCGGGCAGGGCCATGACGGCCGGAACGCCGTGCCCTTCGACCCGGCGGCCGCCCACCCCGCGCCGGTCGAGCAGCAGCCGCAGCAGGCACAGCAGCTCCAGCACCCGCAGCAGGCACAGCAGCCGCAGCAGCTCCAGCCGCAGGACCAGCAGGTCCCGGGCCAGGCGCCGCAGCCCGAGCAGCAGCCGCAGCAATTCCAGCAGCCACAGCTCCAGCAGCCCCAGCTGACCGTGCCGGTCGGGCCGGGCGGCCGGGTGCGGCCGCTCGGCGGTGAGGGCGTGGGGAGCCATCAGGGCGTCTACGTACCGGAGCAGCGCGAGCCCGAGCGGTACGCGTACGAGGAGCCGCAGCCGGAGCAGCAGCCGAACCAGCTGCCGGACGACGTGCCGCGCGAGGAGGTCTACTACGCGACCTTCCGCCAGTTCCTCGCCGACCACAGCCGGTACCCCTCCGCGTACCAGTTCGGGCAGCGGCTGCGGGAGACCTACGGCGTCACCGACCTCAGCAACGGCCAGCTGGCCGGGTATGTCGAGGACTTCAAGGAGCGCGTCCGCCTGGAGCGCGAGGCCATCCCGTAGCCACCCCGTGGCCGTCCCGCGAAGCCGCAACGCCGGGCGGCGGCCGTAAGGCCATCCGCCCGGCGCCCGGGAGCCGCGGAGGTCAGGCCGCGAGCAGCTTGCGCACCCGGTCCGCCCCCACCGCCAGCAGCAGCGTGGGCAGCCGCGGGCCGGTGTCCCGACCGACCAGCAGGGTGTAGAGCAGCGCGAAGAACGACCGCTGGGCGACCTTCAGCTCCGGCGTCGGCTTGGCCTCCGGCGACAGCCCCGCCTGGATCTTGGGCACCCCGTAGACCAGCGTGGTGAGGCCGTCCAGCGACCAGTGGTCGTCCAGGCCGTCGAGCAGCAGCCGCAGCGACTCCCGCTCGGTGTCGCCCAGAGCGGCCAGCCGCTCCGTGTCCGGCTCGTCCCGGACCCGGGTGCGCTGGTCGGCCGGGACCTGGGTGGTGATCCAGCGCTCGGCCTTGTCGAGCCGGGGCCGGGTCTCCTCCAGGGACTTCACCGGGTTGTCGGGGTCGAGCTCGCCGAGGATGCGCAGCGTCTGCTCGTCATGGCCGGTGGTGATGTCCACCACCGAGGCCAGCGTGCGGTACGGCAGCGGGCGCGGGGTGCTGGGCAGTTCGCCCGTGGCGGTGCGGGTCGCGCGGCGGTACGCGGCCGCGTCCGCGGGCTGGGCCGTGGACTCGGTGATCTTCCGCTCCAGCGCGTCCCACTCGTCGTAGGTCCGCTGGATCTCCTGGTCGAAGGCGATCTTGAAGGACTGGTTGGGCCGACGCCGGGCGTACAGCCAGCGCAGCAGCGGCGCCTCCATGATCTCCAGCGCGTCGGCCGGGGTGGGCACACCGCC
Organism: Streptomyces sp. MK37H; assembly: GCF_018035285.1. Classification (NCBI taxonomy): domain Bacteria; kingdom Bacillati; phylum Actinomycetota; class Actinomycetes; order Kitasatosporales; family Streptomycetaceae; genus Streptomyces; species Streptomyces sp. MK37H. Next base: position 31,098 of record NZ_JAAAYH010000020.1, read on the forward strand.
CTTGGAGGAGGACATCTTGGCCATGCCGCTGATGCCCACGAACGCGTACATGGGCCCGATGGGCTGCTCCCCGCCGAAGACCTCGCGGACGATCTGGCCACCGACCACATAGGACGAGCCCGGCGAGGAGTGGTCGACGCCCGAGGGCTCGAAGACCACGCCCTCGTACGCCCAGCGCATCGGCCAGTCGACCTTCCAGACCAGCTTGCCGCGGTTGTGCTCGCTCAGGCGGACGGTCTCGCCGTGGCCGCACGCGCATGTGTACGCCAGCTCGGTGGTCTCGTCGTCGTACGAGGTCACCGTGGTCACATCACGCTCGCAGACCGAGCAGTACGGCTTGTACGGGTAGTAACCCGCCCCGCCCGCGCTGCCGTCGTCCTCGGCGGCAGCGCCCGAGCCCTCGGCGGCGGCCAGCTCGGCCTCGTCCACCGGCTTCTGCTGCTGCTTGGGCTTCTTGGCGCCCGGCTTGTCCTTGGTGCGGTACCGGTCCAGGACGGCGTCGATCTCCCGGCGGTGGCGCATCGCGTGCAGGATCTGCTCCCGGTACGCCCCCGAGGTGTACATCTCGGTCTGGCTGATGGGGTGGAACTCGATGCCCATCTCCCGCAGCGCCTCGGCCATCGGCGCCTTGAAGTGCTCCGCCCAGTTCGGATACGGGGACCCGGGCGGGGCCGGGACCGAGGTGAGCGGCTTGCCGATGTGCTCGGACCAGGAGGGGTCGATCCCGGCCGGGACCTTGCGATACCGGTCGTAGTCGTCCCAGGACAGGATGTGAACGCATTCGCGGCCCCGGCGCCGGATCTCGTCGGCGACCAGGTGCGGGGTCATGACCTCGCGCAGATTGCCGAGGTGGATCGGGCCGGACGGGCTGAGGCCCGAGGCGACGACGACAGGTTTGCCCGGGGCGCGGCGCTCCGCCTCGGCAATGACCTCGTCGGCGAATCGGGAGACCCAGTCGGTCTCGGTGCTCTGAGCCACGGTCGGCACTTCCTTCCTAGCGGTCATGGCACCGCCCATTGTCCCAGACGGAACGGACCCCTCCGGAGTTGCCCACAGGGTCCGCCGGTCGGGCCCGGGTTATCCACAGGCCGGGGAAACCGTTGGACCCGCCGTGAAATACTGGGTTGCCCATACCACCACTATCGGAATGGCACTCCATGGCTTCGGTCCCTTCCCTCGCCGCTACGGTCCATCAGCGCGTCGCGGACGCCCTCTCGGCTGCCCTGCCGGAGACCGGCTCCGCGGACCCGCTGCTGCGACGAAGCGACCGGGCCGACTTCCAGGCCAACGGGATGCTGGCGCTGGCCAAGCAGCTCAAGGGAAACCCCCGTGAGCTGGCCGCCAAGGTCGTGGCGCACCTTCCGGTCGCCGCCACCTCGGCCGACCCCGATCCGGTGATCGCCGACATCGAGGTCTCCGGCCCCGGCTTCCTCAACATCACGATCGCCGACTCCGCGATCACCGCGACCCTCGCCGCCCGCGCCGCCGACGACCGCCTCGGCGTGCCGTACGCGCAGGCGCCCGGCACCACCGTGATCGACTACGCCCAGCCCAATGTGGCCAAGGAGATGCACGTCGGCCATCTGCGCTCGGCGGTGATCGGCGACGCGGTGGTGCGGATCCTGGAGTTCGCCGGCGAGAAGGTGATCCGCCGCCACCACATCGGCGACTGGGGCACCCAGTTCGGCATGCTCATCCAGTATCTGATCGAGCACCCGCACGAGCTGGACCACAAGGACGCCTCCTCCGGCGAGGAGGCCATGTCCAACCTCAACCGGCTCTACAAGGCCGCGCGGGCGCTCTTCGACTCCGACGCGGAGTTCAAGGAGCGGTCCCGGCGGCGGGTGGTGGAGCTCCAGGCGGGCGACGAGGAGACCATCGCCCTGTGGCGGAAGTTCGTGGACGAGTCGAAGATCTACTTCTACTCGGTCTTCGACAAGCTGGACATCGAGATCCACGACCCCGATGTGGTCGGCGAGTCGGGTTACAACGACATGCTGGCCGAGACCTGCCGGCTGCTGGAGGAGTCCGGCGTCGCCGTGCGCTCCGAGGGTGCGCTGTGCGTCTTCTTCGACGACATCAAGGGCCCCGAGGGCAATCCGGTGCCGCTGATCGTCCAGAAGTCCGACGGCGGCTTCGGCTATGCGGCCACCGACCTCTCCGCGATCCGGGACCGGGTGCAGCACCTGAAGGCCGACACCCTGCTGTATGTGGTGGACGCCCGGCAGTCGCTGCACTTCAAGATGGTCTTCGAGACCGCTCGCCGGATCGGCTGGCTCAATGACCAGGTGCACGCCGTACAGCTCGCCTTCGGCACCGTCCTGGGCAAGGACGGCAAGCCGTTCAAGACCCGCGCGGGCGAGACGGTGCGGCTGGAGGACCTGCTGGACGAGGCCACCGAGCGGGCCGCGGCCGTGGTCCGGGAGAAGAGCGAGAAGCTCGGCCTCACCGAGGAGGAGGTCCTCGAGCGCGGCGCCCAGGTCGGCGTCGGCGCGGTGAAGTACGCGGATCTGTCCACCTCCGCCTCGCGGGACTACAAGTTCGACCTCGACCAGATGGTCTCGCTCAACGGGGACACCTCGGTCTATCTCCAGTACGCGTACGCCCGGATCCAGTCGATCCTGCGCCGCGCCGAGGAGGGGCAGCGGCCGCTGGCCCACCCGGAGCTTCCGCTGGCCCCGGCCGAGCGGGCGCTGGGTCTGCACCTCGACCAGTTCGGGGAGACGCTGCGCGAGGTGGCCGCCGGGTACGAGCCGCACAAGCTGGCCGGGTATCTCTACCAACTGGCCTCGCTGTACACGACCTTCTACGACCAGTGCCCGGTGCTGAAGGCGGAGGGCGGCCCGGCCCAGGTGGAGAACCGCCTCTTCCTGTGCGACATCACGGCGCGCACGCTGGGGCAGGGCATGTCCCTGCTGGGCATCCGCACCCCCGAGCGCCTCTGAGCCACCGCGTGTGAAGAGCCGTGAAGAGCCCCGCCCCAGTACGAGGGGCGGGGCTCTCCGCGTTCATCGGTGGCTCGTCACCCGCGTCACGGGCAGAGCACATCGCGCTTCGGCCGCTCACCGGTCAGCAGGAAGTCCGTCACCCTCCGGTCCGCGCAGGCGCTGCCGTTCTCCACATACGCCGCGCCATGCCCCATCGCGTCCACGCCGACCATCCGGGCCCGGTCTCGATAAGCCCGCCGCAGGTTGAGCGCGCCGCTGTACGGGGTGGCCACATCGCGCTTGTTCTGCACCAGCAGGACGTTCGACGGCCCCTGGTCGGTGATCCGCACCGGCTTGTCCCGCGGCTCGTCATGCCAGAGCGTGCACGGCGTGACGTTCACCGGCATGCCCGCGGTGAGCGGGTGGCTCTTGCGGCTGGCTGCGACATCCCGCGCGTAGCCGGGCAGCGAGGTCGGCCACTCCACGTCGTTGCAGATGGTCGCGAGGGACACGGCCGCGGCGTCCTGCGAGGGGTCGGCCGGTGCCTCGGCGGGCGCCTTGCCCGCGTCCGCGTCGACGATCAGCTGGGCCAGGCTCTCGAAGTCGTCCCGGGAGTACAGGGCGTTCAGCATGCTCTGGCGCAGTGCGTTGCCGTTCAGCTCGGGCGGGTTGGCGCCGGGCCACGGCAGCGGCTTCGCGTCCAGCCGGGCGGCGAGCTCCAGGACCCGCCGCCGCACCCCGTCGGGGGTCTCGGCGAGCCGCACGGGGCTGTCGGGCGCGGAGGCCCACGCGGCGAAGTCGGGGAAGGTGTCCTCGACGCCCACGGCGTAGTTGGCCAGCCAGCCGCGCTCCACCCGCTCCGGGTTCGGGTCGTCATTGCTGTCCAGCACCCAGCGGTCGGTGTGCTCGGGGAACATCTGCGCGTAGACGGAGCCCACATACGTCCCGTACGAGACGCCCCACGCGGACAGCTTCCGCTCGCCGAGCGCCCGGCGGACGCTGTCGATGTCCCGCGCCTCGTTGACGGTGCTGATGGTGCGCAACAGCTCGCCGCCGTTGCGAGCGCAGGTGTCGGCGATGCGGCGGCCGGTGGTGATGTTCCGCGTGATGTCCCCGCCGGGGGCGGGCCAGGGGCGGGAGGCGAGCAGCGACAGATCCGCGCGGTTCAGATCACATCCGGTGTGCGTGGACTTCCCCAGGCCGCGCGGGTCGAAGCTGACGACGTCGTACGCGTCCCGCACCGACTTCGGCAGCCGCTTGCCGAGCGTGCTGGGCCGGCCCAGCCCAGGCGATCCGGGGCCGCCCGGGATCAGCAGCAGGGCGCCCCGGCGGGCCCGCGGCCGCTCGCTGGGGATGCGGGAGACGGCGAGGGAGATCCGCTTGCCGCCGGGATCGCGGTAGTCCAGCGGCACCTTGAGCGTGGCGCATTCCTGACGGGGGTCGAGCCCGGTGCCCTCGCAGGCGCCCCAGTCGAGCGCGGTGGCGGTCGGGTCGGCCGGCGGGTCCGGGGTCGCGTTCGCGGAAGCGACCCCGAGGAGGGAGGCGGTGGCGGCGGTGGCGAGGGCCAGTGCGGCGGTTCTGCCGGTCGTCGGTCTCATGTGCACAAGCCTTGTCGAACCGCCCTTCCCGTCCCATCCGGGCAACCGGCCGACCCGCTCGGGGGAAAACCCCCGGGCGACTGCCATGAATGCCCCCGCGCACGTAGCATTCGGGACACATTTCCCGGACCGGGACAACCTCTCACCGCCCCGGCCTGTCCAACCCCGTGAATCACCTGTCATCGACAGACAACAGACAACAGACCATTGGGGGCTTGACCATGCGACGGTGGGGGACCGCACTCGCGGCGATGGTGCTCGCGGGCGGCGCGCTGGCGGCGACGGCGGGGACGGCCGGGGCCGTCACGCCGACCGCGGCCAAGGCGGCGACGACCTGTGAGACCGGCTGGGGCAGCGGCGAGAAGACGGCCCAGCCGGCGGGACACGCACCGCTGGGGAACATCAGGACGGGCCGGCACGCGTGCTACGACCGCATCGTGTTCGACGTGAAGGGGGCCACGGCCGCCGATCGCGTCGGCTACCGCGTGGGGTATGTGAACACCCTGTACCAGGACGGCTCCGGCGAGGAGATCCCGGTCCGCGGCGGGGCGATCCTGGACATCCATGTGTCCGCGCCAAGCTACGACCCGGGCAGCGGCGCGGAGTCGTACCCGGGGCGGGCGCGCAAGCCGCTGCCGGGCGTGGACATCTCCGGCTACCAGACCTTCCGGGACACCCGCTTCGGCGCCAGCTTCGAGGGTGAGACCCAGGTCGGCCTCGGGGTGCGGGCACGGCTGCCGTTCCGGGTCTTCCAGACCGACGGGCATGTCGTGGTGGACGTGGCGCACTCCTGGAACGCGGTGCGCTGAGCACGGCGCCGGGGCCCTGACCGCGCGCCTGCCCCGCGACCCGATGGGTTCGCGGGGCAGGCCCCTTGCTGTGCCGCGGGTGACGGCTACCTGCTGAAGCCGTAGTCCATCAGCTTCTTCGCGTCCTTCGTGCGGTTGTCCACCGAGGTGGAGGCGAGGACGGTGCCGATCATCGTCTTCCCGTTCCGGGTGGCGGCGAAGACCAGGCAGTACTTGGCCTCCGGCCCCGAGCCGGTCTTGACGCCGATGGTGCCCGAGTAGCTGCCCAGCAGGTTGTTGGTGTTGGTCCACGACATGTAGCGGTAGCCGCCGCTCTTCGTGGTCACCTTCTGCTTGGTCGACTTCGTCTTCACGACCGAGCGGAACGTGGAGTACTTCATCGCGCTGCTGGCCAGCTTGGTCAGATCGCGCGGCGTCGAGTAGTTGGCGCCGTGCCCGATGCCGTCGAACGAGTCGAAGTGGGTGTTCGTCAGCCCGAGGGACTTGGCTGTGGTGTTCATCTTGCCGATGAACGACTTCACCCGCGCGACCCGGGTGGAACCCGTGCCGAACTTGTCCGCCAGCGCGTACGCCGCGTCACAGCCGGACGGGAGCATCAGCCCGTACAGCAGCTGGCGGACGGTGACCTTGTCGCCGACGATCAGCTTGGCCGAGGAGGCCCAGTTGTTGTCGACGATGTAGTCGCTGTACGCCTTCTGGACCGTGACCTTGGCGTCCAGGTTGAGGTTCGGCTGCGCGAGCACCACCCGGGCGGTCATGATCTTGGTGGTGGAGCCGGTGGAAAGACGGGTGTCCGCGGCCTTGGTGAACAGGCTCTTCCCCGTGGCGTTGTTCATCACGAACCCGCCCTTGGCGGCGATCGTGGGACTTGCGGTCGTCGCGGCCTGCGCGGAGGCGGTGAACGCCCCCGCCGTCAGCACGGCTCCAGCGGTGATCGTGACCGCGGATACGCGACGTAGACCCTTCATGCCGGTTTTCAACGTGAATATCTCCAAATGCCCCTGGCCTGCGGCCGCATCACAGGGCCGCTCCCTGGTCAGACGTCCGAGAGGGCCCGATGGATGTGCCCTCTGCCGAGATTTCCTGGAAATTCCCCCGGGTGCGCCTATGCGCCGGGGCGTCAGGCCAGATAGTGGATCGTGCCGTGCAGCGCGGGCTCGACGCCCTCGCAGTGCTGAGTGAAAGTGGCGGCGAAGGTGGCGATCTTGCCTGCCGCGTCGTACGAGAGCTCGGTGATGGTCAAGTCGCCGTTACTGCGGCTGCAGCCGTGTCCGTTGCCGCCGGCTTCCAGACGGGCCGTATCGTCACCACCGAGCCCGGTCGTCCGGTAGGTCTTCCCGGCTTCCAAAGACTGGCCACTGGGTGCGGCCATCCGGACCGACCAGTTGTCCCGTTTGCCGGAGACGCTGTAATTGATGGTGTTCATGGGGGCACCGCTGCCGCTCAGCCCGAAGATGGAAGTGGAGCCGGTGTAGTCATTGGAGCGGCCGCCGCCAATGTAGTCGCCGTGGTCGCTGGTGTAGGCGTACGACAGCGGGCGGGCCTGGAACCTCACAGTGCCCTGAAGGGCCGGGGCGGCCGCCCAGTCGCAGTTCTGCGTGAAGGTCGCCTCCAGCGAGGTGACCGCACCCGACGCGTCCGTCTCGATCTGATCGATGGCGAACTGCCCGTAGACCTCGTTGCAGCCGCGCCCATTGCCCGACACGTCCAGGCCCGGGGCGCGGCCCGTGCGGGAGAGGGCGCGCTCGGCGTCGTGGTAGACACCGGGGTGCAGGGTCTCGCCCTCGGGGGCGGCGAGGCCGATGTCCCAGAAGTCGTTCGCGTTGGACACACTGACCGTCAGGTACCGCGCGGTGCCGTTGATCTCGATGGTGTCGCTCGGCGCGGTATAGGAGCCGGAACCGCCCCATCCGATCCAGTCATCGACGGAGGCGCTGGTGTACGTGTAGGAGGTGACGGCCCCTACGGCGGTTTCCGGGACCGCGTGGGCCGGGGCGGCGACGGCCCCGAGGAGTCCCGTCACCGCGATGAGGCCGGTGGCGGCGGACGAGACGATACGTCTCCATCTGGTGCGTGAGCGCACGAGCATTGCCTCTCTGCTGAGGAACGCGAAGGGAGCGAACGGCCTCAACCTAGCGCGCTCATACGACAGTTGGCGGTCATTACAGTTGGCAGTCACCACAGTCGGCAGTCGAGCACCGCCTCGTCGCCGCCTCCGGATAGCCTGCCTCGCGCACCGAACCCGACGTGCCGAAAGCGCCCGCCATGATTCCCCAGCACCTCCTTGACCGCGCTCAGCGCCTCGCCGACGCAGGCGGCCGCCGTCTGCTCGGCATCGCCGGACCACCCGGGGCCGGTAAGACCACCCTCGCCGAGCACCTGGTCGACGCCCTCGGCGCCGACCGGGCCGTCCTGGTGCCCATGGACGGCTTCCACCTCGCCGACGCCGAGTTGCGCAGGCTCGGCCTGATCGGCCGCAAGGGCGCGCCGGAGACCTTCGATCCGTACGGCTACACCGCGCTGCTGCGGCGGCTGCGGGCGCCGCGCACCGAGGAGGTCGTCTACGCGCCGGGGTTCGACCGCGAGCTCGAACAGCCGGTCGCGGGCACCATTCCGGTGCCGCCGGAGATCCCGCTGGTGATCACCGAGGGCAACTATCTGCTCCTCGGCGAGGCGCCCTGGCTCCCGGTGCGCGAGCTGCTGGACGAGACCTGGTGGGTCGACCTGGACAGCGAGGAGCGGGTGCGCCGGCTGATCGAGCGCCATGAGCGGTTCGGCAAGCCGCACGACGAGGCCGAGCGCTTCGTCCTCACCTCCGACGAGGCCAACGCCCGGCTGGTGGCCCCCGGGCGGGCGGCCGCCGACTTCGTGGTCAGGGGCCGGTGATCGCCGTATGAGCGACATGAAGAGGGGCGGGCCCGGTGACGCGAAGGCCGGGGGCTCCGCGCCCCCGGCCTCGTGGTCATTCCCCGCGGTGGAGTGTCACTCCCCGCGGTTCAGCCGCTGGGCCACCTCGGTCGCCCAGTAGGTGAGGATCATCCCCGCGCCCGCGCGCCGCACCGAGGTCAGCGTCTCCATGATGGCGCGGTCGCGGTCGATCCAGCCGTTGGCCGCGGCCGCCTCGACCATCGCGTACTCACCGGAGATCTGGTACGCGGCCACCGGCACGTCCACGGCGTCGGCGATCTGCCGCAGGATGTCCAGGTACGGCAGGGCCGGCTTGACCATGACCATGTCCGCGCCCTCGGCCAGGTCCAGCTCCAGTTCGCGCAGCGACTCGCGGGCGTTGGCCGGGTCCTGCTGGTAGGTCTTGCGGTCGCCCTTCAGCGAGGAGCCCACCGCCTCGCGGAACGGGCCGTAGAAAGCGGAGGCGTACTTCGCGGTGTAGGCGAGGATCGAGACGTCCTGGTGCCCGGCGCCGTCCAGCGCCTCGCGGATCACCCGGACCTGCCCGTCCATCATCCCGCTGGGGCCCACGGTGTGGACGCCCGCGTCGGCCTGGACGCGTGCCATCTCCGCGTACCGCTCCAGCGTGGCGTCGTTGTCCACCCGGCCCTCGGCGTCCAGGACCCCGCAGTGGCCGTGGTCGACGTGCTCGTCCAGGCACAGATCGGACATGATCACGAGGTCGTCGCCGACCTCGGCGCGCACGTCCCGGATGGCCACCTGGAGGATGCCGTCGGGATCGGTGCCGGGGGTGCCGACCGCGTCCTTCTTGGACTCCTCCGGCACCCCGAAGAGCATGATCCCGCCGATCCCCGCGGCGACCGCCTCGGCCGCCGCCTTCCGCAGCGTGTCCCGGGTGTGCTGGACCACGCCCGGCATCGACCGCAGCGGCACCGGCTCGGTCACGCCCTCGCGGACGAACGCGGGCAGGATCAGCTCGGCCGGGTGCAGCCGGGTCTCCGCGACCATGCGCCGCATCGCGGGCGTGGTGCGCAGCCGGCGCGGCCGCGTACCGGGGAAGCTGCCGTACGAGATGCTCAAGAGCGTGCCCTCCTTCGCGAACCAGGCCGTCGCTCGCTCGGGCGGGTGACCGGCTCCCCGGCCTCGAGCGCGGCCTGCCGCCGCGCCGCCCCGAAGTCCGCGAGCGCCTCGGCCAGCTTGAGCACCGAGGGCTCGGGCGACAGCACATCCACCCGCAGTCCGTGCTCCTCCGCGGTCTTCGCGGTGGCCGGGCCGATACAGGCGATGACGGTGACATTGTGCGGCTTGCCCGCGATGCCGACGAGGTTCCGCACGGTGGACGACGAGGTGAAGAGCACCGCGTCGAACCCGCCGCCCTTGATGGCCTCACGGGTCTCGGCCGGCGGCGGCGAGGCGCGCACGGTGCGGTACGCGGTCACGTCGTCGACCTCCCAGCCCAGCTCGATCAGCCCGGCGACCAGGGTCTCGGTGGCGATGTCGGCGCGCGGCAGGAACACCCGGTCGATCGGGTCGAAGACCGGGTCGTACGGCGGCCAGTCCTCCAGCAGCCCGGCCGCGGACTGCTCACCGCTGGGCACCAGATCCGGCTTCACACCGAACTCGATCAGCGACGTGGCGGTCTGCTCGCCCACCGCCGCGACCTTGATCCCGGCGAACGCGCGGGCGTCGAGCCCGTACTCCTCGAACTTCTCGCGCACCGCCTTGACCGCGTTGACCGAGGTGAAGGCGATCCACTCATAGCGCCCGGTGACCAGGCCCTTGACCGCGCGCTCCATCTGCTGCGGGGTGCGCGGCGGCTCCACGGCGATGGTCGGCACCTCACTGGGCACCGCGCCGTAGCCGCGCAGCTGATCGGAGAGCGAGGCGGCCTGCTCCTTGGTGCGCGGCACCAGGACCTTCCAGCCGAACAGCGGCTTGGACTCGAACCATGACAGCTGATCGCGCCGGCCGGCCGCGCTCTGCTCGCCGACCACGGCTATCACCGGCTGGGCGCCCTGCGGCGACGGCAGTACCTTCGCCGCCTTCAGCACCTGGGCGATAGTCCCCAGCGTCGCGGTCCAGGTCCGCTGGCGGGTGGTGGTGCCCGCGACGGTGACGGTGAGCGGGGTGTCCGGCTTGCGGCCCGCGGACACCAGCTCACCCGCGGCGGCGGCCACCGTCTCCAGGGTCGCGGAGACCACGGCGGTCGCGTCGGACGAGCCGATCTCGCTCCAGCAGCGCTCGTCGGCGCTCAGGGCGTCCACGAAGCGCACATCCGCGCTGTGGGCGTCCCGCAGCGGCACGCCCGCGTAGGCGGGCACGCCCACCGCGGCGGCCACACCGGGCACCACCTCGAAGACGATGCCCTCGGCGGCGCAGGCGAGCATCTCGTCGGCGGCGTATCCGTCGAGGCCGGGGTCGCCCGCGACCGCGCGCACGACCCGCTTGCCGCCGCGCGCGGCCGTCATGACAAGATTGGCGCTGTCCCTGAGTACCGGGACGGTGGCGGTGCCTGACGACCCATCAGCGTCCGCCTGCCGCGGCGTGCCCTGAGCGTCCGCGGCCACGCCCGGCCTGACGTGCTTGCGCACCACGTCGAGCACTTGAGGGTCGGCGATCAACACGTCCGCGGTGGCGAGTGCCTCCACGGCGCGCAAGGTCAGCAGGCCCGGATCTCCGGGGCCCGCACCGAGGAAGGTGACGTGTCCGCAGCCGGGGTGATTCGGGGCGGTGGGGTTCAAAGTGCTCGCTCCCCCATAAGACCGGCCGCACCCTTGGCGAGCAGCTCGGCGGCGAGTACGCGACCGAGGTCCGCGGCCTCACTGGGCGATGCGGGTACGGGACCGGTGGTGGACAGCTGCACCAGCGTCGTGCCGTCGAGCGTGCCGACGACGCCACGCAGGCGCATTTCGGTGACAGCCTGACCGTCGCCCAACAGGTCGGCCAGCGCCCCCACGGGTGCGCTGCAGCCGGCCTCCAGGGCGGCGAGCAGGGATCGCTCGGCGGTCACGGCGACCCGTGTGGACGGGTCGTCGATCTCGGCGAGCCGGGCAGTGAGCGCCACGTTGGACGCGGCACACTCCACTGCCAGGGCCCCCTGGCCGGGGGCGGGCAAAACATGGTCGGCATCGAGCAGCTCGGTCGCTTCGCCGATCCGCCCCAGACGGATCAGACCGGCGGCGGCGAGCACCACGGCGTCCAGCCGTCCCGAGCGGACGTAGCCGATGCGGGTGTCGACATTGCCGCGTATCGGCACGGTCTCGATGTCGAGGCCGAAGGAGCGGGCCCACGCGTTCAGCTGGGCCGCGCGGCGCGGGGATCCGGTGCCTATCCGGGCCCCCGGCGGAAGCTGGGCGAAGGTGAGCCCGTCCCGGGCGATCAGCGCGTCGCGCGGGTCCTCGCGGCGCGGGACCGCGGCCAGCGCCAGCCCCTCCGGCTCCGCGGTGGGAAGGTCCTTCAGCGAGTGCACGGCCAGGTCGATCTCGCCCCTGAGCAGCGCCTCGCGCAGCGCCGAGACGAAGACGCCGGCACCGCCGATCTGCGCCAGGTGCTCCCGCGAGGTGTCGCCGTACGTGGTGATCTCGACGAGCTCGACGGGGCGCCCGGTGACCTCGCTGACCAGGTCCGCGACCAGACCGGACTGGGCCATGGCGAGCGCGCTGCGGCGGGTGCCCAGGCGCAGCGGCGGAGCGCCGCCGGAGGCGGCGGGTGAGGGGGTGGGGTTCATGCCCGGCCTCCCTTCGGGTCGTTCGGTTCTGCGGTGCGGGCCGAGCCGTCGGCGCGGCTGACGGCGGCGACCGCCTGCGGATCGAGGTCGAAGAGCTCCCGCAGCGCGTCCGCGTAACCGGCGCCTCCCGGAGTGCTCGCGAGCTGTTTGACCCGCACGGTGGGCGCGTGCAGCAGCTTGTCGACGACCCGGCGCACGGTCTGCGTGATCTCGGCCCGCTGCTTGTCGTCCAGATCGGGAAGTCGCCCGTCGAGGCGGGCGATCTCACTGGCGACGACGTCCGCCGCCATGGTACGCAGCGCGACCACCGTCGGGGTGATGTGCGCGGCACGCTGGGCCGCCCCGAAGGCGGCCACCTCCTCGGAGACGATGGTCCGCACCTTGTCCACGTCGGCGGCCATCGCCCCGGCGGACGAGCCCGGCGCGCCGGACGGCTCGGCGGCCGCCTCGGCGAGGGACTCGATGTCGATCAGGTGCAGCCCCTCGATCCGGTGCGCCGCCGCGTCTATGTCGCGCGGCATCGCCAGGTCCAGCAGCGAGACGTCCGCCCCGGCGGGGTGCGTCCCGGGCGGGCAGGCCGCGCGCTGGGCGAGCGCGGTGCGCAGCTCGGCGGCGGTCAGGACCAGCCCGGTCGCGCCCGTACAGGACACGACGATGTCGGCGTGCGGCAGCTCGGCGGAGACCCGGTCCCGGGGCACGGCGCGGGCCACCAGGCCCTCGCGCAACGTTTCCGCACCGGTATCCGCATCGGCGGAGGCGTCCTCACCGGCGGGGATGATCGCGGCCGGGGTGGCGGCGTGCTGCTGGGCCAGGGACTCGGCCAGGCGCAGCGCCCGCTCCAACGTCCTGTTGGCGATCACCAGTTCTGATACACCGGCGCGCGCGAGCGTCGCCGCGGCCAGCGAGGACATCGAACCGGCGCCGATCACCAGGGCGCGCTTGCCCCGGGCCCACTCCGCCACCGGCGCGCCCTGGGCCAGCTGCTCCAGGCCGAAGGTGACCAGTGACTGGCCCGCCCGGTCGATCCCGGTCTCGCTGTGGGCCCGCTTGCCGACCCGCAGCGCCTGCTGGAAGAGATCGTTCAGCAGCCGCCCGGCGGTGTGCAGCTCCTGCCCCAGCGCCAGCGCGTCCTTGATCTGGCCGAGGATCTGGCCCTCGCCCACGACCATCGAGTCCAGCCCGCAGGTCACCGAGAACAGGTGGTGGACGGCCCGGTCCTCGTAGTGGACGTAGAGGTACGGGGTGAGCTCGTCCAGTCCGACGCCGGTGTGCTGGCCGAGCAGTGTGGACAGCTCGGCGACCCCGGCGTGGAACTTGTCCACGTCGGCGTAGAGCTCAATGCGGTTGCAGGTGGCCAGCACCGCGGCCTCGGTGGCGGGCTCGGCGGCGAGGGTGTCCTGCACCAGCTTCGCCTGCTCGTCCCCCACCAGGGCGGCGCGCTCCAGCACGCTCACGGGCGCGCTGCGGTGACTCAGTCCGACGACGAGGAGACTCATGCCGGCATCACGGCGGGCACGTCCCCGTCAGGTCCTTGCCGGCCGCTGTCGACGCCGGGGGCGCCGGAGGGCGCGCGATGGGGCGTCACGGGCGGCGGTGGAACCGCCCCCGCGGCCTCCTCGGGGGCGCTGACCTCCTCGCCCGCCTTGCGCTGCTCGTGGAAGGCAAGGATCTGCAGCTCGATCGAGAGATCGACCTTGCGCACGTCCACCCCGTCCGGAACGGACAGCACGGTGGGCGCGAAGTTGAGGATCGAGGTGATCCCGGCGGCCACGAGCCGGTCGCAGACCTGCTGGGCCGCGCCCGCCGGGGTGGCGATGACGCCGATCGAGACGCCATTGTCCGTGATGATCTTCTCGAGCTCGTCGGTGTGCTGCACCGGGATGCCCGCGACCGGCTTCCCGGCCATCGCGGGGTCGGCGTCGATCAGCGCGGCGACCCGGAAGCCACGGGAGGCGAAGCCGCCGTAGTTGGCGAGCGCGGCGCCGAGGTTACCGATGCCGACGATCACAACCGGCCAGTCCTGGGTGAGCCCGAGCTCCCGCGAGATCTGGTAGACGAGGTACTCGACGTCGTAGCCGACACCGCGGGTGCCGTACGAACCGAGATAGGAGAAGTCCTTGCGCAGCTTGGCCGAATTGACGCCGGCCGCGGTGGCCAGCTCCTCCGAGGACACCGTGGGCACCGAGCGCTCGGAGAGAGCGGTCAGCGCACGCAGATACAGCGGTAGCCGGGCGACGGTGGCCTCGGGGATCCCTCGGCTGCGGGTCGCCGGTCGGTGAGTTCGGCCAGTTGCCACGGTGCTCCTGCGGGTAGAGCTAGGCTGCGGGCGGCCGGGTGTTTCATGACCGCCCCATCGACAGCAGGCTATGTCTTTGTGAACGCGTGCACAAAGATGGTGTCCGCTTTGTCCGTGCAAAGTGACCGGTGTCACGCGCCTTATCGAGCCAGCCGCGGAACCACTACCTGCGTCGCGCCGTTCCCCGCGGACACGCTCGCCCCGCTGGGCCGCCGACGGGAGCACAGGTCCTCACTCCTCACCTTTTTACCCCGGACAGCAACAAAACGCCCACGATCGTAATCGACCGAGAGCCCACTTCCGAACTCGTCGGCAGCGGCCCGGGCGCCATCGCGCATCGGAGCGCTGGGGTCTTCTGGCCGGGGGCACCTCCCAGCGGTAGCCGGGGGAGGCTGAGGCGCCCGGAGGCGAACCGAGCCCCGAAAAAAGGCGGGCACACTTGTAGCCATGAGCCCGTTGTTGCGCCGCACCCCGCGGAAGAAGCCCACCGAGCGCACGGTCACGCTGATCGGCAAGCCCGACTGCCATCTGTGCGAGGACGCCGAGGCCGTGGTCGAGGAGGTCTGCGGCGAGCTGGGCACCCCCTGGGAGAAGAAGGACATCACCCAGGACGAGGAGCTGTACCGCGCCTACTGGGAGCAGATCCCGGTGGTGCTGATCGACGGCGAGCAGCACGACTTCTGGCGGGTGAACCCCCAGCGGCTGCGCGCCGCGCTCGGCGGCTGATTCCGGCCGCCGCACGGGGACCGTTCCACCCTTGCGCGCCTCCCTTTCGCCTAACCTGAAACGGCCCGACACCCGGGCGTAACGGGATGCGCCGGAGCGCTGGCTATGCTCCCTCCATGGCCGCACTGGGATGGTTCACCCGACGTCGACGACCCGCCACCGAGCGGAGTGTCCTCGCCGGAGAGGCATCGGCCGAGGCCGCGCGCAAGTCGTCGGCCGAGACCCCCGGACCGCAGGCCCCCGCCGAGCCGGAGTTCCCCGTCGTCGGGGACGAGCGGGCCGCCGCCTTCTTCGACCTGGACAACACGGTCATGCAGGGCGCCGCGCTCTTCCACTTCGGCCGTGGCCTCTACAAGCGGCACTTCTTCCGCAAGCGCGAACTGGCCCGCTTCGCCTGGCAGCAGACCTGGTTCCGGATGGCCGGGGTCGAGGACCCGGCGCACATGGAGGACGTGCGCAGCAGCGCCCTGTCCATCGTCAAGGGCCACCGGGTGTCCGAGCTGATGTCGATCGGCGAGGAGATCTACGACGAGTACATGGCCGACCGCATCTGGCCCGGCACCCGCGCCCTCGCCCAGGCCCATCTGGACGCCGGGCAGCGGGTCTGGCTGGTGACCGCCGCGCCGGTCGAGACCGCGACGATCATCGCCCGGCGGCTGGGGCTGACCGGGGCGCTGGGCACGGTGGCCGAGTCGGTGGGCGGCATCTACACCGGCCGGCTGGTCGGCGAGCCGCTGCACGGCCCGGCCAAGGCCGAGGCCGTACGGGCGCTGGCGGGGGCCGAGGGACTGGACCTGACCCGCTGCGCGGCCTACAGCGACTCCGCGAACGACATTCCGATGCTGTCGATCGTGGGCCATCCGTACGCGGTGAATCCGGACACCCGGCTGCGCAGGCACGCCCGTGAGCACGGCTGGCGGCTGCGCGACTACCGCACCGGGCGCAAAGCGGCCAAGATCGGCATTCCGGCGGCGGCCGGGGTGGGCGCGGTGGCGGGCGGCACGGCGGCCGCCGTGGCCCTGCACCGCCGGCGTCGCTGACCACCGGCGGCCGAGGCCCGTTCCGACTCCGGCCTGACCCCCGATCCCCTCGCTGACCTCCCGCTGAGCCCCTTCCGGAGTGCCCCGTTCGGGCGGTGCTGACCGCCTGCGTACGACCGTGACCGAGGACGGTCAAGGCTGACCGTCGATCGCGCTCCGTGACGATGTGCCCCTCGATACACAACCGAACGCGCCCGCCCTGTTTCGGTCATTCCGCACTTCCTACCCCACAGCGCCCCCGCCAGTCCCCTTACCGCCACTTTGTCACAACACGCCACACAATCGCACAACCCACGAACGATTCCGGTCAATTGGCGGTACACGTTCGATACTTGATGTGTCATCAATCCATAACAGAGCGAACGGAAACGATGATTTGAGCAACCGGGTGTAGTGCCGCCTGTACGAAGCGTTATTCTCCTTAGACGCAAACCGGTACCCACACGTCCCTACGGCGGGTGACGGTCCCGTACTGCACGTGATGGAAGCTCTGCCTCTGGGAGTCCCGTGTACCCACACGTCGGGGTTGACGCCTCGGGCCTGGCTACGCTGCGCGCAACGGTCCTCGACTGTCTGCGCGGCTTCGTCCCCACCGCGTATGCCGTCCCCGCCCTCGCCACCCCACAGCCCGTCAGCCCAGCCGTCGGCACGGTCGACCGCCCCGGCCAGGCCGGTCCGTGCTACGCCCTGGCGGACGGGGGTGCCGCGGTCGGCAGACGCTCCCGCGGCTCCACCCCCACCGCCCGGCGTCCAAGCGCCGACAGCGACAGCCGCCGCATGATGGACCTCGTCGAGCGCGCCCAGTCCGGGGAGGCCGAGGCGTTCGGCAGGCTCTACGACCAGTACGCCGACACGGTCTACCGCTACATCTACTACCGCGTGGGCGGCCGGGCCACGGCCGAGGACCTCACCAGCGAGACGTTCCTGCGCGCCCTGCGCCGCATCGGCACCTTCACCTGGCAGGGCCGCGACTTCGGCGCCTGGCTGGTGACCATCGCCCGCAACCTCGTCGCCGACCACTTCAAGTCCAGCCGCTTCCGGCTGGAGGTCACCACCGGCGAGATGCTGGACGCCAACGAGGTCGAGCGCAGCCCCGAGGACTCCGTCCTCGAATCGCTGTCCAACGCCGCCCTGCTCCAGGCGGTGCGAAAACTCAACCCGCAGCAGCAGGAGTGCGTGACGCTCCGCTTCCTCCAGGGCCTCTCGGTCGCCGAGACCGCCCGGGTCATGGGGAAGAACGAGGGCGCGATCAAAACACTTCAGTACCGGGCCGTCCGCACTCTGGCCCGGCTCCTTCCGGACGACGCCCGCTGACCGCCCGTAGCCTCCCGGCCACGGTCCGTCCGCCCGCCGGGAGGGCCCTCGGGGAGGGCGTAACCCGGGTGCTGCGCCGCTCGTTGTGGGGGATGCAGGCGCCTTGTGGTCGTACCCTGCCAGTGATCCACTCACTCGATCGGGTGGACGCGCGCATGGCACGGAACCCTCGGGTGTCCTGGGGAGTCGACCGTCACGACGAGAGGAGGTGCCGCCTGTGATCGCGAACGTAACGGCACACCGGCGGGCGAACGCCTTCGCCAAGGCCCTGGAGGCCCTGGAGGCCCTGGAGAGCAACCACCAGGCCGCCCGGGACGAGACGCCGCAGCAGCAGCCAGGTTCCCCATCGGCGGAGAGCGCCGAGCGGAGACGGCTGCTGGCCCTGGCGAGCGGGCTGGGCGAGCTGCCGACACCGACATTGGACCCGGAGGTCCGCGTCACCCAGCGGGCGCAGCTGCTCGCCGCCATGGAGGCGGCCTTCGCCGAAGGGGCGCCACGCGTGCCCGAGCAGCGCCGCCGCCCCAGTGGCGCCCACCGGGCCAAACCCCCGGTGGCAAGATTCCGCCCCCGTTCCCGCTGGTCCAAGGGGCTCGCGGCCGGGGGACTCACGGTCGGCGTGGCGGCGGGCGCGTTCGGCGGCGTCGCCGCGGCCAGCTCGAACGCGCTGCCGGGCGACACCCTCTACGGGTTCAAGCGCGGTATGGAAGACCTCAAGCTGGAGATGGCGGACGGCGACGCCGACCGGGGCCGGATCTATCTGGACCAGGCGTCCACGCGGATGAGCGAGGCGCGCCGCCTGATGGAGCGGACCCGCGCCGGCGATCTGGACCATGACTCGCTGGGCGAGATCCGCCGGGTCCTGGCCGGGATGCGCCATGACGCCTCCGAGGGCCATCGGCTGCTGCACCAGGTCTATCAGCGCGACGGCTCGCTCGGCCCGATCCAGCAGCTCTCCACCTTCTCCCAGGCCCACCGCGACGGCTGGAGCCGGCTGCGCGAGCAGCTGCCGGTCCAGCTCATGGACGTCGGCGACGAGGTGAGCTCGGTCTTCGACGCCATAGACCAAGAGGTCGGTCCGCTGCGGGCGTTGCTGCCCACGAAGAAGGAGCAGCAGGCCCAGTCCGGCCCGCAGACCGGCCATGCGCCGCAGCGCGCGGGCGGGATGGACCCGGACGACCGCCCGGCGTCCGCCTCGGCCACCCCGAGCGGCAGCCGCACGGACGGGAAGACGGCCCCCCACGCGCACCCGTCGTCCTCGGCGAGCACCCACAGCCAGAGCGGCGGCCTGGTGGGCGGGGCCGGCGATCTGCTGGACCCGCCGCTCGGCGGCGGATCGAGCCCCAGCCCGTCCACGGGCAAGGGCGACCCGGGCAGCAAGCCGTCCCAGCCGGACATCACGATTCCCCCGCTGCTGCCCGACCTGCTGCCGGGCCTGAGCATCGACGGCGACGACACGAGGTGAAAATGCCCTGGGGGTGGTGTGCGGCGCACACCACCCCCAGGGACCAAGCCGTCAGAAGAACACCGACCGCCGCCGCACCAGCAACTCGGCCCCTCTTCCGGCCACCCTCGCATGGCTCGGCCCTGGAGGGCCTCCCCGGCTTCGGGCGGCTGCGCCGGACTCCGTCCGTCGGGCCGGGTGGCCGCGCCGCATCACAGCCCTGGCCGGGTAGCCGTCAGAAGAACACCGACCGCCGCTGCACGAGCAGCTTGTAGAGCGTGTGCTGGATCGTTTCTCGTACCTGGTCGGTCAGGTTGAACATCAGCATCGGGTCGTCCGCCGCCTCCGGCGGATGCCCGTCGGTGGGGATGGGCTCGCCGAACTGGATGGTCCACTTCGTCGGCAGCGGCACCGCGCCCAGCGGCCCGAGCAGCGGGAAGGTCGGCGTGATCGGGAAGTAAGGAATGCCGAGCAGCCGGGCCAGGGTCTTGGCGTTCCCCACCATCGGGTAGATCTCCTCCGCGCCCACGATCGAGCACGGCACGATCGGCGCCCCCGCGCGCAGCGCCGTCGAGACGAAGCCGCCCCGCCCGAAGCGCTGCAGCTTGTACCGCTCCGAGAACGGCTTGCCGATCCCCTTGAAGCCCTCCGGCATCACCCCGACCACCTCGCCGCGCTCCAGCAGCAGCTGGGCGTCCTCGGCGCAGGCGAGGGTGTGCCCGGCCTTGCGGGCCAGCTCGTTGATGACCGGCAGCACGAAGACCAGATCGGCCGCGAGCAGCCGCAGATGGCGCTCGGCCGGGTGGTTGTCGTGCACCGCGACCTGGAGCATCAGTCCGTCCAGCGGCAGCACCCCGGAGTGGTTGGCGACGACGAGCGCGCCGCCGCTGTCGGGGATGTTCTCGATCCCCTTCACCTCGACCCGGAAGTACTTGTCGGACAGCGGGCGGAGCAGGGACATCAGCACCTGCTCGGTCAGGTCGTGGTCGTAGCCGAAGTCGTCGACCTCGTAGTCCCCGGTGATCCGGCGGCGCAGAAAGCTCAGCCCGTGGGCCAGCTTGCGCTCCCAGTCGCCGCTGCCCGGGGCGGGCTTGGGCGGGTCGGGCGGCAGGGGCGGCA
>NZ_JAAAYH010000200.1:0-16203 GCF_018035285.1 Streptomyces sp. MK37H
GGGCATCCGGGACGTGGCCGCCGCCGCCGGGGTCTCCATCACGACCGTCTCCGACGCGCTCAACGGCAAGGGCCGGCTCCCGGAGGCCACCCGCCGCCATGTCCGCGAGGTCGCCGAGCGGCTGGGCTATCGCCCGTCCGCAGCGGCCCGCACGCTCCGTACCGGCAAGTCCGGCCTCATCGGCCTGACCGTGACCACGTACGGGGATGAACCTTTCACCTTCACCGAGTTCGCCTACTTCGCCGAGATGGCGCGGGCCGCCACCTCCGCCGCGCTGGCCCGCGGCTACGCCCTCGTCATCCTCCCCGCCACCTCCCGCCACGATGTGTGGTCCAACGTCGCCCTCGACGGCACCGTGGTGATCGACCCCTCCGACCACGATCCGGTCGTCACCGAGCTCTTACGACAGGGCATCCCCGTCGTCAGCGACGGCCGCCCCGCCGGCGCCCTCCCCGTCACCGCCTGGGTCGACAACGACCACGAGGCGGCGGTGCTGGGGCTGCTCGACCATCTCGCCGAGGCCGGCGCCCGCCGGATCGGACTGCTCACCGGTACCTCCACCGACACCTACACCCGGCTGTCCACCACGGCGTACCTGCAGTGGTGCGAACGGGTGGGACAGGATCCGGTCTATGAGGCGTACCCGGCCCACGACCCTTGTGCCGGTGCCATCGCCGCCGACCGGCTGCTCGCCCGCCCCGACCGCCCCGACGCGGTCTACGGCCTCTTCGACCCCAACGGCACCGATCTGCTCGCCGCCGCCCGACGCTACGGACTGCGGGTCCCCGACGATCTGCTGCTGGTGTGCTGCAGCGAATCGACCGTCTACCGCACCACCGAGCCGCCCATCACGACCCTCTCACTCAAACCCCGCCGGATCGGCACGGCGGTCGTCCAGTTGCTCATCGACGCCATCGAGGGCCTTGACACCGACCAGCCCGTTGAGCAGGTCATACCCACCGAATTGATGGTGCGGACGTCCTCACAGCGCCGTCCGCCGCGTACGACGGTCAGCGCCCCGCGCAGCCGTGCTGGAGGCTGACCTGAGGGCGACTCAAGGATGACCCGAGGAGGACCTGAGGCCAATGGGCTTCCCCTACTGGGCCAATCCGGGATAAAAGTCCGACGAAGCAGGAGCGAGCTGCGATTGACGGCACCCTGGTGCGTCACAAGCCCTCACGGTCATTCCTATGATGGGCGGACGACACCGCGGACCGCCGTCGACCAGGCAAGGTCCACAAGGTGGCACGGCGGCGTGATGGTGGAGGGGTCGATGACTCAGGGGGCCGGTCTGGAAGCCACGGCAGGGACCACGGCTGCGATCCCTCCTGTGCTCGCGTACGGGGCGCACACCCCGCCCGGCATGGTCGCGCCCGGAGCCGTGCCGCCCGGGTACGCGCCCGGCGCGCCGGGCACCGCCGCGCCCGTGCCGCAGCCCGCGCCCGCGCCCGAGGAGCCCGCGCCCGGCGCACCCGCGCCCGGCGCTCCGGCGCCCGGGGCGCCCGCGCCGGACACACCCACGCCCCTGCCCGCCGAGTACACCCCGACCGAGCGGCTCCCGGTCCTGGGCCCGGGCCACACCATCCCGGACACCCCACTCGTCCCGCCGCAGGACCGCCCCACCGTGGCGCTCGCCCCGGTGCCCGAGCCCGAGGACGGCCCGCTGGCCCAGGACGAGGGCCCCGGTCCGCTGTACGTCGTGGGCGATGTCCACGGCTACCACGAGGAGCTGCGCGAGGCGCTCGCCGCCGAGGGTCTGATCGACGCCAAGGGCAACTGGTCCGCGGGGAACGCCCGGTTGTGGTTCCTCGGTGACTTCACCGACCGCGGCCCGGACGGCATCGGCGTCATCGACCTGGTCATGCAGCTCTCCGCCGAGGCCGCCGCCGCGGGCGGCTACTGCAAGGCGCTGATGGGCAATCACGAGCTGTTGCTCATCGGCGCCAAGCGGTTCGGCGACACGCCGGTCAACTCCGGTGCCGGGACGGCCTCCTTCCAGGCGGCCTGGCTGCTCAACGGCGGCCAGCGCAGCGACATGGAGCGGCTCGAGGACCACCACCTCCAGTGGATGTCCCGGCTGGACGCGATGGCGGAGGAGGACGACCATCTGCTGGTCCACTCCGACACCACCGCCTATCTGGAGTACGGCGACTCGATCGAGGCCGTCAACGACACCGTCACCGAGACGCTGCAGCGCAGCGACGCCGACGAGTGCTGGGACCTGTTCCGCAAATTCACCAAGCGGTTCGCCTTCCGCGACGAGGACGCCGGGCCCACGGCGGCGCGTGAATTGCTCGACACCTACGGCGGGGAGCGCATCGTCCACGGCCACAGCCCCATCCCGTATCTGCTCGGCGAGGTCGGCTCCGAGGACGGCGAGGACGGCGGCGCGCCCGCGGTCGAGGGCCCGCATGTCTACGCGGACAATCTCGCGGTGGCCATGGACGGCGGCATCACGATGGCCGGAAAACTGCTGGTCGTTCAACTTCCCCTGGCGAACTGAGGATTCAGCGGACGCTGTCCGGGGCAGATAGAGGGTTTCACCGACGCGGGAGCAATTCGGGAAACTTACTGTCACCCCGCGCCGGATCGGCTCTACCATCGGCTTATCCGTCGCAGGCTCTCCTCCGTTTCCGCCCGACTGCCCGGCGAAAGCCGGTCGTCACGGCCCTACGGAGCATCGGGGGATGCACCATGAAAAGCGCTCCGCACCTGCTGACCGAGGACCGCCCGGAGTTCGAGCGGGTTCTCGACGAGGCACTGCGCACCGCGGACCGTCGCCCGGACCTCAGCGGTCTCGGGCAGCGGCTCACTGCCGAGCAGCTGCGCACGATGGCGCTCGGGGCATCGGCCGCGATAGCGGCATGCGCGGCCGACGAGTACCGGACCTACCGCGAGACGCGCGCCAAACTGCGCGAGCCCGCCCCGCTCTTCCCGCTCGCCGGGGACGTGGGCGAGCGCGAGCAGCCGGACGGCACGGTGGGGCTCGCCGGTGCGATGCAGGACGCTGCGGGGGCGGGGCTCGTCGCCATGCTCGCGGTGCTGGCCCCGGTGCTCGCCGGCACCGCCGCGATCATCTTCCTCATCGTCGGCTACGTCCTCAACGTCCTCGACCCGGCCCCGTCCATCGCCCAGCCGATGGTCACCGCGGGCTGGTTCTTCGCCGCGCTGACCGCCGCGGCCATCCTGATCGCCGCCGTCGGACTGCTTCTGACCGCGCTGCGCAACGGCTCCAGCGCGATCCGCGGCGAGGCGCGCAGCGAGCGGCTGGAGGAGGTGGACCGCGCCAGAGAGATCTGGCGCGATGCCCTGCTGGAGCGCGGCATCCTGCCGTTCCTCCGCGAGGCCCTGGCCAACCCCTCGGCCCCGTCGCCCTCCGCGTACGTCCCGATCAACCCCGAGGCGGTCAGCCGCACCCCGCACCTCGGCTACAGCCGCCCCGGCTTCAGCACCGACGGCGAAGGCCCCAAGGCCCGCCCCCGCTACAGCAGCCCGGACTACACCAGCCCCGACTACGGCGGGCCGGAGCACCAGCCGGACTAGCACTGGTGGGCGATTCGCCATCAGATTGATCGATTTCCCTCCGATCGAGCGAACTTCCGCCTATTCGGGGGAATTGATGGGCGGTGAGGTTTAGCGTCCGTCGGTGGAGGTGATGCGCGATGCGCAAACACGACACACCGCCGGGCCCATCCGCCCGGCACGACGCCATGGACGTCAACGACTTCGTCTACGCGGCCACGGGGGCCCGGCTGCGCCGACTGACCATGCCGGACGGCGAACACTGGTTCCCGACGGTCGACGTCTGTGCGGAACTTGGCCACACCAACCCCCGAAAGGCGTTGGCAGATCATGTGCAAGCTGGCGGAAAGTCTACGCTTGAGAACGTAACCTCACGTTACGGTCTCAGCATTCCCGCAGGTAGGGAGTGGCGTCGAGACTTGCATCTGGTGAATCTGCAAGGCCTGATTCAGCTGGTGAACGGCTGCACCAAGCCCGCGTGCCTGCCCTTCAAACAGTGGGTCTCAAGGGTGATCGCCACCGTCCAACGCGAGGGCTCATACGCGCTGGAGGTCTCCGAGGTCTCCCGCCCCACTCCACCGAGCGAGCTCATGGACGCGATCGTCCGACTGGAGATGCGGACCGAACGCTTCCATACGGAGGTACTGGATTCCCTGCACCGGTCCGAGCAGGCATGGTCACAGATCCTCGACGCTCTGGGCTGCCGACCGGGCGCAGAGCCCGAGGCAGACAAGCGGGAGCTGAGGCTCAGGACGGAGGACCTGTTCGCACAGTGGAAGGCCCGGCTGAGCATCACCGAGGATGTGTGGGCGGTAGCCGTCTACATCCTTCCCACGCTGGCGGAAGCCGGCCGGGTCGGCCACTCACTGGAAACGCTCGCGGAGAAGACGGGGCTCACCCGGCAGCGGGTGCACGCCTGTCTGCGGTTTCTGCAGAAGCACCGCTGCATCCGCCAGCAAGGTGTGACGGACAGCGGTCATCCGGTCTATGTGGCTGAGCTCCCGCCCGCTTAGTCGCACGGAAAGGGTCCGAAGTCGCAATTCGAAGTTGCGGCTTCGGACCCACCCGCAGGATAGCGCCCGGCTGTCCCGTCCGGGGCCGGTTCGGGCGACTCCCTGCATCCGGCTCTCAGTCCGCGATCGGCAGATACACGCGGTTGCCCGCCTCCGCGAACTCCTTGGACTTCTGGAGCATCCCGGCCTCGATCTCCTCGGGCGTCGCGTCGGCGTCGCCGCCGAACTGCTCTGTGATGCTTCTGCTAATTTTCATCGAGCAGAACTTCGGCCCGCACATCGAGCAGAAGTGTGCCGTCTTGGCCGGTTCCGCCGGGAGGGTCTCGTCGTGGAAGGAGCGGGCCGTGTCCGGGTCGAGGGCCAGGTTGAACTGGTCCTCCCAGCGGAATTCGAAGCGCGCGTCGGAGAGCGCGTCGTCCCATGCCTGGGCGTCCGGATGCCCCTTGGCCAGGTCGGCCGCGTGGGCGGCGATCTTGTAGGTGATCACGCCGGTCTTGACGTCATCGCGGTCCGGCAGGCCCAGGTGCTCCTTGGGGGTGACGTAGCAGAGCATCGCCGTGCCCCACCAGGCGATCATCGCGGCGCCGATGCCCGAGGTGATGTGGTCGTAGGCGGGGGCGATATCGGTGGTGAGAGGGCCCAGGGTGTAGAAGGGGGCCTCCTCACAGACCTCCTGCTGGAGGTCGATGTTCTCCTTGATCTTGTGCATCGGGACATGGCCCGGGCCCTCGATCATCGTCTGGACGCCGCGCTCCTTGGCGATCCGGTTGAGCTCGCCGAGGGTGCGCAACTCCGCGAACTGCGCCTCGTCGTTGGCGTCGGCGATCGACCCCGGACGCAGTCCGTCGCCCAGCGAGTAGGTGACGTCGTACGCCGCGAGGATCTCGCACAGCTCCTCGAAGTGGGTGTAGAGGAAGGACTCCTGGTGGTGGGCGAGGCACCACGCCGCCATGATGGAGCCGCCGCGGGAGACGATGCCGGTCTTGCGGCGGGCGGTCAGCGGGACGTACGGCAGCCGGACGCCGGCGTGGACGGTCATGTAGTCGACGCCCTGTTCGGCCTGTTCGATGACCGTGTCCTTGTAGATCTCCCAGGTCAGCTCCTCGGCCTTGCCGTCGACCTTCTCCAGCGCCTGATAGAGCGGCACTGTGCCGATGGGTACCGGGGAGTTGCGCAGCACCCATTCGCGGGTGGTGTGGATGTTGCGGCCGGTCGAGAGGTCCATGACCGTGTCGGCGCCCCAGCGGGTCGCCCAGGTCATCTTCTCGACCTCCTCCTCGATGGAGGAGGTGACGGCGGAGTTGCCGATGTTGGCGTTGACCTTCACCAGGAACCGCTTGCCGATGATCATCGGCTCGATCTCCGGGTGGTTCACATTGGCCGGGAGGACGGCGCGGCCGGCCGCGATCTCCTCCCGGACCACCTCGGGGGAGACATTCTCGCGGATCGCCACGTACTCCATCTCCGCCGTGATCTCGCCCTGCCGCGCATAGGCGAGTTGGGTCACGGGGGCGCCCGGGCGGCCGCGCCGCGGCTGGCGCGGACGGCCGGGGAAGACCGCGTCGAGGTTGCGCAGTCCCCCGCGGGGCGCGGTGTGCTTGATCCCGTCGTCCCCGGGGCGGACGGGACGGCCCGCGTACTCCTCGGTGTCGCCGCGGGCGACGATCCAGTTCTGCCGCAGCGGCGCCAGGCCGCGGCGGACATCCGTCTCGATGGTGGGGTCGGTGTACGGGCCGGAGGTGTCGTACAGCGTCACATCCTGGCCGTTGGTGAGGTGCACGCGGCGGACCGGGACCTGGAGGTCCGGGCGCGAACCCGTGACATATCCCTTATGCCAGCCGAATTCGGCCGTCTCGGCGCGCGATGGTGCATTCTGCTGAGTCATGAGACCCACTCCCTACGCCGGCATTACCCGGTAACAGGTTCAGCGGTCGGCGCAGCCGTCAGCGTCAGCGCCCTCTCAGCCCGGTGCTCCGAGCTCCCGCGATTGCAAAGGTTCGTCACCACGCTAACGGTTTATCCACAGCGCTGAACAGGGGGCCCACGTGTCCTGCGATGATGCGACCGTGACCGCCATCCAGCAGGACCACCCGCCCGAGCAGCCCCACCTCTCCGATCAGGCGCAGGGCCACGGCCACGGCCACTCCCACGGCCATGGCCCCGCCACCCCTGTCTCCGCGCGCCTCCGCAAGATCATCGCGGCGGTGCTCATCCCCTTCACCGTCGCCGTCGTGGCCGGTCTGATCGTGCTCTGGCCGGGCGGCACGCCCGACCACAAGGCGCAGGGCCGCAGCGGTCTCGGCTTCGACCAGACGACCGTGGCCGGACGGGTGGTGAAGGTCGAGGAGGTGAACTGCGCCGATGTGAACGCCCAGCCGCAGGCGCCCACCGAGCCCGGCCAGGACGGCGCCGCCCAGAACGGCGCCCCTGGCCAGGGCGGGAAGAAGAGCGTCTGCGAGAAGGCCACGATCGAGGTCACCTCGGGCAAGGACAAGGGCCGCACCTTCCCCGAAATCGTCCAGCCCAACGCCTCGCGTCACTTCAGCGCCGGGCAGGAGCTCAAGCTGGCGTACGCGCCCAAGGCGCCCAAGGAACTGCAGTACTCCGTGTCCGACGTCGACCGGTCGATGCCGATGGCGCTGCTGGCGGGGCTGTTCGCGCTCGCGGTCGTGGTGGTGGGGCGGCTGCGCGGGGTGTTCGCGCTGGTGGCGCTGGCGATCAGCTTCGGGGTGCTGACGCTGTTCATCCTCCCGGCGATACTTCAGGGTTCCAATCCGCTGGTGGTCGCGGTCGTCGGGGGCAGCGCGATCATGCTTCTCGCGCTGTACATGTGCCATGGGCTGACGGCGCGTACGTCGGTCGCCGTGCTCGGCACACTGGTGTCACTGCTGCTGATCGGGGTGCTGGGCTCGCTGTTCATCGGCTGGGCGAGCCTGACCGGTAACACGGACGACCAGACCGGGCTGGTGCACGGCCTCTATCCGAACATCGAGATACGGGGGTTGCTGCTCGCGGGCGTGATCATCGGCTCGCTGGGCGTGCTGGACGATGTGACGGTCACCCAGACCTCGGCGGTGTGGGAGCTGAGGGACGCGGACCCGACCACGTCCCGGCGCAAGCTCTACGGGGCGGCGATGCGGATCGGGCGGGACCACATCGCCTCCGTCGTGAACACCCTGGTGCTGGCGTACGCGGGCGCGTCGCTTCCGCTGCTGCTGCTGTTCTCCGTCGCGGACAGCGGGGTGGGCACGGTCGCCACGAGCGAGATCGTCGCGGAGGAGATCGTACGGACGCTGGTGGGCAGCATCGGGCTCGTCGCCTCGGTGCCGGTGACCACCGCGCTGGCCGTGCTCGTGGTCTCCGCGGACCGCACCCCGGCGGCGGACGGCGGCGTGGAGCGGGTGGCCGACGCGGGCGGCGCCCAGACGGCCCAGGCGGCCCGGACCGGCCGGGGCGGACGCGGGCGGCGCCGCCGGGCGAAGGGGCGCTGATACGACGGGGCGCTGAGGCCACGGGGCCCTGAGGCCACGGGCACGCTGCCCGTCAGCTCGGCCACGGCACAACACTGAGCCTCGGCCCGCCGCGCATCCGGCTCTCAGCCCGCGTACCGGTCCTCGGCCAGGATGCGGTGGAGTTCGGCGTCGAGATCGCCGACCGGGTCACAGGCCGCCGGCTCCTGGCCGAAAGGCACCACCCGGTCCGTCCGGTCGAGGAAGGCCACCAGGGGAGCGGCCCCGGCCCGGAACAGGGCCCGTTCACAACCCACTTGGAGCCTGATGAAGACGTCCGAAAGCCCCTCGGGGGAGGCGGGGGCGATTCGCACATCCCCCTCGCCGGTGGGTTTGCTCAACCCGTCCAGCAGCAGCTCCCGCGCGAAGGCCCAGCTCACCGGCGCGTCGCCGGGCAAATGGAAGGTGATCTCGACGGCATAGGGGTCGCTGCTGTCGTAGGACAGCTCGACCGGGATCCGGAAGGAGAGATCCTGCGAGACCAGGAAGGTCATCGTCACTTCCGCCTGAACCGTGTCACGCATCTCACGCATCGTTCGCCGCCCCGGGTTGTTTGCGCTTCGCCGACTCTGGAGCGTAGCGACTCGATTGCGGTGCGGAGTCGGTTTGCCTCGTGTGAGGGAACGAAAATGGCCAGTGTTGCCATGAGGAGACCCGCGGGGCCGGGCGGCGCGGACGGCGCGGGCCCGGTGGGCGGGGGATCGGGGCCGGCGCACCGGCCGTATCGAAGATCGCTGTCGTCAACAGGCACCCCCGGGGTGTTGTTGCGAGGCAGACGCCGAAGGAAGAACGCCGAGGACTCGCACTGTAACGGCAGGGTGGCGCCGGGCGGTGCTCCCGCCCCGGCGGTATCCCTCGCGCGGCCTATCCGTGCGCGAAAAGGGTGCCTCAGGGCCTGCGGGGATGCGTCAGGCCCCGGGTGACGCGGCGGGCGCCGCGCGGCGGGTCAGGAAGTGAACTTCCGTACGACGTAGATCAGCCCGGCGATCAGCACCACCAGCAGCAGCGCCTTGAAGACGAGGCTCACCACGAACCCGACCACGCTCATGATCAGGCCGCCGAACACGGCGAGGACGAGGACCGGTATCGCGATCCAGGTCACCCACCACGGCAAGCCCTGGAATATCCCCTTCGTGGTCACGTGACTCCCTGCTTTCTCTCCGAGCCGTGGATCCGGACGCCGACGGCCGGTCTTCCCTGCCGTCGATGCTAGGACGGGACGGAGGCGCGCGGGCGGCCCGCGCCCCCCGTCCTCCCCTGACCGGACCCCTACGGGACCGGCCGGACACACATCGGCTCCGCGATGGACAGGCCCTGGACCGGGATCAGCTCACCGACACCGGTGCCAGGCCCCGGGACGGCTCAGCTCTCCGGCGGCGAGAACACCACCAGCACCCTCAGGTCCTCGGTGATGTGGTGGAACTTGTGCGCCGTGCCCGCCGGGACGTACACCACACTGCCCCGCGCCACCTGTGTCGTCTCCATCCCCACCGTGACCGACGCCCGGCCGCTCATCACGACGTACACCTCGTCCTGGCCGTGCGGCGACTGCGGGTCGGCCTGGCCCGCGTTCAGCGCGTACAGCCCCACGGACATGTTCCGCTCCCGCAGGAACTGCAGATACGCGCCGTCGTTCGCGGCCCGCTCCGCCTCCAGCTCATCCAGCCGGAACGCCTTCATTCGCCTCTCCACCCCTGCCTGACCCATGCCTACGGTGCCCCTGCCTGCGCCGGGGCCTGTCTGCGACGATCTCAACCATGAAGAATTTTCTCGTCAAGACGATCGCGAACGCCGGCGCCCTCGGCGTCGCCATCTGGCTGCTCAAGGACATCACGCTGACCGGTGACAACACCGGCCGCCAAGCGCTCACCCTCATTCTCGTGGCGCTGGTCTTCGGCGTGGTGAACGTGGTGGTCAAGCCGATCGTCAAGCTGCTGGCCTTCCCGCTGTTCATCCTGACCCTCGGGCTGATCACACTGGTGATCAACGCCCTGATGCTGTTGTTGACCTCCTGGCTGGCCGGAAAGCTGGACCTGAGCTTCGACGTCGACGGCTTCGGCACGGCGGTGCTCGGTGGCCTGATCGTCTCCATAGTCGCGTGGGCCCTGCATGTCGTACTGCCCGATGACAAGGACTGATCACGGCCGGAGATGATGGAAGGCATGAGAGACCCGTCGCCCTACCATGTCTGCTTTGTCTGCACCGGCAACATATGCCGCTCACCGATGGCCGAATCCGTCTTCCGCGCCCATGCCGCGGAGGCCGGGCTGGACGGCCTCCTCGAGGTGGACAGCGCGGGCACCGGGCCCTGGCACGAGGGCGACGGGGCCGACCGCCGCGCCATCGACGTACTGACCGCCCATGGCTATGAGCAGGATCACATCGCGCGCCAGTTCCGGGCCGAGTGGTTCGATCGACTCGATCTGGTGATCGCCCTGGACAGCGGCCATCTGCATGAGCTGCGCGCTCTCGCGCCGACCCCGCACGACGCCGCGAAGGTGCGGCTGCTGCGGAGCTACGACCCGGACGCGGACCACGACGCGCTGGGCGGCCTCGATGTGCCGGACCCCTACTTCGGCGGGCTGGACGACTTCGAGGAGTGCCTGGAGATGATCGAGGCCGCGAGCGGCGGGCTGCTGGACGCGGTCGCCGAGGCCGTCGACGCCTCGGAGAAGTCCGCGGGAAGCGCCACTGTCGAGAACGCGTCGGCCGCCGACGGCCCGGACGCGGGGAAGGAATCCGTATGACCGGCGACGGCACCCGCACCGTACGGGCCGGACTGCCCGAGGCCGAGGCGTACGAGCCGACGCTGCCGGGCCCGGTCTTCGCCGCCCACTACCACCTCCCCGGCGACGCCGTCGGCCCCTACACCTATGGCCGGGACGCCAACCCCACCTGGTCCCTGCTGGAGCGGGCGATCAGCGAGCTGGAGTCACCGGGCACCGACGCCGAGACGGTCGTCTTCTCCTCCGGTATGGGCGCGATCTCGGCCGTACTGCTGTCCCAGCCGCGCCAGGGCGACGCGGCCGTCCTGCCGTCCGACGGCTATCAGCTGCTCCCGGCGCTGATCGAGCGGCTGGCGGGCTACGGGGTCACGGTGCGCACCGCCCCGACCGGCGAGGACGCCCAGCTGGCCACCCTGGAGGCGCTGGGCGACCGGACGAAGCTGCTGTGGCTGGAAACTCCGTCCAATCCCGGACTGGACGTCTGCGACATCCGCCGGCTCGCCGAGGCCGCGCACGCCCGGGGCGCGCTGGTCGCCGTCGACAACACCCTCGCCACCCCGCTCGGCCAGCGCCCGCTGGAGCTCGGCGCGGACTTCGCCGTGGCGAGCGGCACCAAGGCGCTCACCGGCCATGGCGATGTGCTGCTCGGCTATGTGACCTGCCGCGATCCACGGCTCGCCGCGGAGGTGCGGGCCTGGCGCAAGACGGTGGGCGCGATCCCCGGCCCCATGGAGGCATGGCTCGCCCACCGCTCCCTGGCCACCCTCCAGTTGCGCGTCGACCGCCAGGCGGCGACCGCCCTGGCCCTCGCCGAGGCGCTGCGCGACCGCCCCGAGGTCGCCGGGCTGCGCTACCCCGGTCTGCCGACCGATCCCTCCCACCGGGTGGCGGCCGCGCAGATGCGCGGCGGGCGCTTCGGCTGTGTGGTCTCCTTCACCCTGCC
The DNA here is from genome assembly GCF_018035285.1 of Streptomyces sp. MK37H. Taxonomy (NCBI): domain Bacteria; kingdom Bacillati; phylum Actinomycetota; class Actinomycetes; order Kitasatosporales; family Streptomycetaceae; genus Streptomyces; species Streptomyces sp. MK37H. The sequence goes on from NZ_JAAAYH010000200.1 coordinate 11,714, forward strand.
GGACAAGGAGCACGCGGAGCGCTTTCTGACCGCGCTGCGGCTGGTGGACGACGCCACCAGCTTCGGCGGGGTGCGCTCCACGGCGGAGCGGCGCGGGCGGTGGGGCGGCGACGCGGTGCCCGAGGGTTTCATCCGGTTCTCGGTGGGCGCGGAGGACGCGGAGGATCTGATCGCGGATGTGCTGCGGGCGCTCGATACGGCATCCGACACGGACGCGGCATCGGGCACGGCAAGCACCGGGGCGGGTGGCTGAAAGCGGGCGGGTATGCCTGTGCGGGCGTCTCAAGCCTCCCCCCTCGTGGCTTGAGACGCCCCGGTTCTTCTCGTGGAGAACCGCTTGAACAAGGCTAGTTGACTCAGCGTCAGTGTCCAATCACAGTAGCGACATGGACCTATCGGCATATTTATAGTTGGCATGCGTTCGGGGCTCGACGAGGCGAGGGGAACCGCATGGATCTGGCCCTCTTACGCACCTTTGTCGCGGTTCACCGCGCCGGGTCCTTCACCCGCGCCGCCGGACTGCTCGGGCTCTCCCAGCCCGCCGTCACCGGCCAGATACGCACCCTGGAGCGGCAGCTCGGCCGCCCCCTGTTCCTCCGTACGGCGCGCGGCGTCGTCCCCACCACCGTCGGGGACGAACTCGCCCACAAGGCCGCGCCACATCTCGACGCCCTCGTGGAGATCACCGAGGCGGGTCTGGACGACCGCTCGGCGCTGCGCACCCTGCATCTCGCGGGCCCTCCGGAGTTCACCGCGCTGCGCGCCCTGCCCGCGCTGACCACCCTGGTCACCCAGGGGCTCGCGGTGCGCTGCGCCTTCGGCAGCGCCGAGGAGCTGTTCGAGGGGCTGGGCGCCGGCCATCACGACCTGGCCATCACCACCGCCCGGCCCCGGGGGCGGCTGCTGGCCGCCACCCCGCTGTGCGACGAGGAGCATGTGCTGGTCGCGGCCCCGCGCTGGGCCGCCCGGCTCGGCGGTCCCGCGGTGCTCCAGGTCAAGGGGGTGCGGGCGCTGGAGGCGCTGCCCGTCGTCGAGGTGCATGAGAGCCTGCCGCTGGTCACCCGCTACTGGTCGGCCGTCTTCGACGCCCGGCCGGTCACCGCCGGCACGATCATCGTGCCCGATCTGCGCGCGGTGCTCGCCTGCGTCGCGCAGGGTGCGGGGATCGGCGTTCTGCCGCGCTATCTGTGCATGGACGCGCTGGACGCCGGGGAGGTGGTGGCGCTGCTCAACCCGCCGGTGCCGCCACTGCGCACCTATTTCCTGGTGGTGCGGACCGGGGCACTCGCGCTGCCGCATATCGCGCGGGCGCAGGAGTGGCTGTTGCGCGCGGCTGTCGATTGGTGAGTAAGTGGTTTCGCGGGACCACGGGTGCGGCAGATGTCCTGCATGACCGAACGACCCGTGGTCAAACGCACCGCCCGCGCCATTCTCCTCGAGGGCGACACCGCGCCCCGCATGATCCTGATCAAGCGCACCAAGCCCGGCCAGGCGCCGTACTGGATCACTCCGGGCGGCGGGATGGAGCCCGAGGACGCGACCGTCGTCGAGGCCCTGTACCGCGAGGTGGACGAGGAGCTGGGCGCGAAGGTGACGGACGTGGTGCCCGCCTTCGTCGACACCGTCCCGCATCCCGATGAGAGCGCGGAGGGCTCTGGGGGTGCGGGCGCGGCCGGTGTGAAGGTGCAGCACTTCTTCGTCTGCAGACTCGCCTCGATGGACCTCACCCGGCGGCACGGCCCGGAGGTGGACGAGCCGTGCGGGGAGTACGACGTGGTGAGCGTCCCGTTCACCCGCGAGGGGATCGCCTCGGTCGAGGTGGTGCCGCCCTCGCTGCGGGCCTATCTCGACGCCAACATCGAGGGCGTGCTGGCCCTGCTCGCGGACGACCTCGGCTGAGCGAAGCGAAGCCCTGCCGGGCGGAGCTTCGCGAACAGGACCAGCGGGGCTGGGCTCTATCGGGGCAGGACCTAACGGAACCAGCCGCTGAACGGCTGCTGGGTCTTCCGGGCCGCCCGCTGACGCGCCTCGGCCAGCACCCGCTCGGCCTCCTCCCGCCAGTCCTCGGGCCCCGCGTCGGGCCGGACCTGCGGCCGGATGGCCGGGCTGAGATCACGCACGACGGAGGGCTCAGCGGCGCGCGAACCGGGGTCGGCCACCGCGTCGGCTTGCGCAGCCGGTTCGGGCCGCGCGATCGGCTGGGGCCGTGGCGCCGGTTCGGCGGCCGGAGCCTGAGGACCCAGGGCGCCCTGAGCAGCCGGGGCCGTCGGGGCGGTCTGGGCAGGCAGGCCCACCGGCCACGAGACCGGTGACGTGGGCGGGGCAGGAGGGATGGCCAGGACCTGAGTGTCCGAATCTGTCAGTGGCTGAGGGTCCGGGGCAGCCGGGGCGGCCGGAGCCTGAGGGACCGAGGCCCCCAGCTCGGACCGGGCAGCCGGAACAGGCCGGGCGGCCTGGCCCGGCAGGTCCACCGCCCACGAGGGCCGTGAGACGGGCGGGGCAGGCGGAGCGGGCTGGGCGGCAGGGGCGGACGGAGCAGGCGGAGCAGGCGGAGCAGGCTGGGCAGCAGGGGCGGACGGAGCAGGCGGAACGGGCGGAGCAGGCGGGACCCTGCGGCCCTCGCGGGCCTCCGCCGCGGCGCCGAAGAAGTCGCCGCCCTTCCGCTTGACGTCGTCCGTCCCCCAGTCCCGCTCCCGGTCGTGCTCGAGGGCCTGGTCATCGGAGGGCCCCCGGTGCCGGGCGGCGTCGCCACCGCCGGTGCGCCGCTGCGCCGGGACCTTCTGGAGGTGCGGGATGTGCTTGGCGCAGTGGATGTACGCCTCCTCGACGGTCACCTCGACCCACACCACCGCGCGCCGCCCCGGCACCGGGTCCACCGGCAGCCCGGGGTGTGCCGCGCGCATCTCCGCGTCCTCCACCACCCGGGCCCGGCCGTTCACATGCAGCCCGATCCGGTCCCGGAAGAAATCGACCATGAGAATGCCCAGGTGGGGGTTCTCCTGGATATTGCCGAGGCTGGCCAGGACGCCGTTCCCCCGGTATTCGGGATAGGCCAGCGTGCGCGTGTCGAGCACTCTCAGAAAGCCGGGCGGACCGGCCCGGAACGTGCTGTCGCACTCCCCGTGCTGGTCGGAGGTGGCCAGGAAGAACATTTCCTGGCGCCCGATGAACTCCCGCATCCGGACATTCAGGTGATCCAGCACCTGGTCGTCGTAGAAGCGGTCGGCGCGGTCGACGGTGCCCAGTCGCCGCTGCAGATGGTGTTCGCCGTCGCTCCCGGGACGCCACGCGCGGTCGTCCAGGTGCTCCGCACTGTCCACGGTTCTTGTCCCCGTCCTGATTCGCCGTCCGGAATCGCCGGAATGCCTGCCTAGTGTTGGTGTTTCGCCGTATGCCGTCCGTGCCCGCGTCCTATTCCGCGGCCGCGGCGAGTTCCTCGATGGAGTCGTGCCGGATGCGGTGCGACGGAATGCCGATGCCCATCAGGGCATCGACACCGCTGCGGATCATCCCGGGCGGCCCGGAGAGATAGGCGTCGAACGCGTTCCACGGGCCGTACTGCCGCACGGCGTCGGGCAGCCGGCCGCTGAGGCCGTTGGTCGGGCCGTCGGAGACGACGGGGCGGACCGCGAGCCACGGATGCTTCTGGGCCAGCCCCAGCATGGTGTCGATGTCGTACAGATCGTGATCGTTGCGGGCGCCGTAGAAGACCTCGACCGGACGGCTGCGGCCGTGGTCGGCGACGTCCTCGACCAGCGCCTTGATCGGCGCGATACCGGTACCGCCGCCGAGACAGAGCAGCCCGTTGTCGCTGGCGTGGTCGACCGTCATGGAACCGGCGGGGGGCCCGAGGCGGATCACATCGCCGGGGCGGGCCCGGTGCACCAGCGCGGAGGACACCCATCCGGCCGGGACGGCCTTCACATGGAAGGAGAGCAGCCCGTCGGAGCGCGGCGCCGCGGCGAACGAATAGTGCCGCCAGACCCGCGGCCACCAGGGCGTTTCCAGTGAGGTGTACTGGCCCGCCAGAAAGGGGTACGGCTGGTCCGGGCGGACGGTGATCACGGCGATGTCGTGGGTGCGCAGCTCATGCCCGACCACCTCGGCCTGCCACCACGCGGGGGCGATCAGCTCGTCCTCGGCGGCCGAGTCGATCATGATCTGGGAGATCGCGGTGTAGGCCCGCACCCAGGCGGCCTCGGCCTCGTCGTTCCAGGTGGTGACGGCGTAGCGGGTGAGCGCGCCGATCAGGCATTCGCCGACGGCCGGGTAATGCTCGGGCTGGGTGCCGTACTTGCGGTGGCCGCGGCCGAGCCGGGAGAGGAACTCGGTGAGGATGTCGGGGTCGTCGATGAGCCGGGCGGCGGTGAGGATCGCCTTGAACAGCCGGTCGCGCTGGGCGTCCATCGCGGCGGGGAAGAGCGGCCGCAGCTCGGGGTGCTGGACGAAGAGCAGCGCGTAGAAGTACGAGGTGACCTTGTCGCTGATGG
>NZ_JAAAYH010000201.1:0-16093 GCF_018035285.1 Streptomyces sp. MK37H
CCGTGCCCGCTCGGCGCCGTCCCACTGCCAGCGGGTCACCAGGACCGCGTCGATGTCGTCGACGCGGGAGAGCTGCGCGATGGCGATGCCGGGTACTTGCGGGTAGCAGGCCCATTCACGCTCGCTGGTCATCACCACGTCCAGGTCGAAGGCATGGAGCAGGCCCAGGCACTTGGCGCGGGAGTCGTCGTCGACGCCGGCGAAGGCTTCGTCCAGGGTGACCAGGCGCGGGGCGTGTGGAGCGGCGGTGGCGTAGTGAGCGGAGGCGGCGGCGAACAGGGGTACGGAGACGGCCAGGACGCGTTCGCCGCCGGAGGCGGGCCCGGTGGCGGGCACCCAGGCGCCGTGCTGGTGGCGTTCGATGCCGAATTCGTGCCAGGCGCGGTAGTCGAGCGCGGTGGTGAGCACTTCCAGCCAGCTGCCGGTGGCGTTTTCGGCCTGCGCGCGGGCGATCTGGGCTTGCAGGAACTCGCCGACCGCCGCCCGGTCCTCGGCCGCCCAGGCGTCGGCGGACTGGCGCAGCCGCGCCCGCGCCTGTGCCAGTCCGGCCGGTGCCTTGCGGGAGGGCCGCCACATCAGGCGCAGCTTCATGCCGGTGGAGGTGGGTCGCTGCTCGAGTTCGGTGTTCATAGCGCGTACCTGGCGCTCGGCGGTGTCGATCAGCTCCTGGAGGGTGCCGGCGACCTCGGTCAGCAGGTGGGTTTCCAGGATTTCGCGTTCGTGCGCCGACAGTATGCGGGTCAGCTCCTGGACCTCGGTGGCCAGGGCCCCGGCCAGTTCGGGCACGGCCCGCCCGTGGCCCTGGTAGACGAGGTCGACGATCATCCCGTCCTCGGTCATGCGCGCCGTGGCGCTGTGGCCGCCCCGGGAGAGGACGTCCTGGAGCTTCTTGTACTCCTCGCTGAGCCGCTTCTGCACGCGTTCCCAGGCGCCCTCGGAGTCGTCCGTACCGGACAGTGCCGCCTCGATCGCTCGGGCGAGCGCGATCGCCGGGGTGGCGGCCCAGGAGCCGCCGTCCAGCGGCGGTACGGGAGCCTCGGGCAGGGCGACGGTCAGCAGGCCGGTGGCCGCGAACCGCTGGAGCGCGGCGATGGCCTCGGCGCGCGTGGCCGCCGCTTCATGGACGTCCTTGCCCAGCTGCTCGATACGGCCCTCGGCGCGGCCGGCGCGGCGGTCCGCGGCGGAGTACTCGTGACGGGCCTGCTTCTGGTCCCGCTGGCACGTGGCGAGGGCACCCGCGGTTTCGGCCAGACGGCGCTCCAGCTCGGCGACGGCCGCGCCGACGGTCGAACGGAGAGTGGTGTGGTGTTCGTCCGCGGCGGCGGCGAGCCGGGCCGCCTCGGCCATACGCTGGTCCAGTTCGGCCACCCGTTCCCCGGCCCGGCCGGCTTCCGCCTGCTCGTCGGCGACAGTGCGTCGCGCCTCGGCCCGGTCGCGCAGGGCCGGCCACAGGGCGGCGAGGGCGGCCGTGTGGTCGGCCAGGGCCTGGCGGACGGCTGTGAGGGCCGGTCGGTCGGCGGGCAGGTTCACGGCGTCGGCCGTCTCGGTCAGTGCGGTGGTCGCTTCGGCCTCGCGGCGGGTCGCCTCGGTGAGTTCGGCCGCGCGTTCCTCCTGGCGGGTGCGGGCCCGGTGGGCGGCGTCCGCCGCCGCGGCGGCCACCGCGTGGGCGTGGCGCAGGGGGGCGTCGTCGGGGACGGCGGCCAGTTCGGCGTCCAGGGTGCGGCGGCGCGCGGCCACCGTGGCGCGTTCGGCTTCACGGCGTGCCGTGCTGTCGGCCAGAGCATCCAGTTCGCCGCGCAGGGTGGCGATCCGGGCGCGGCGTGCTTCCTCGCGGGCGCCTTCACCCACGTACACGGCCGCTTCCTTCGACCAGCTGCCGGTCAGCGCGCCGATGCGGAAGTGACCGTCCGCCGCCACCCACGTGCCGGGCGCCCCGGTATCCCCGAGACCGATGGCCGCCAGGAGAGCGGACACGGCCGGTTCACCGACCTGCGTGGCCCGGGGATCGCCGTGGTCGACGGCGGGCCGCAGCGCGTCGGCGAGGACGGAGTCGGCCCGTGACGCATGCGAAGGCAGCGGGGATAGCAGCACGTCGTGCCCGGTCGCCTCCAGCATGGTGCCGTCCGGGCACACCCACGCGTCCAGGAGCCCGGACGCCTCCAACGCCGCCTCCAGCCCCGCCCGTTCGCCCGGAGTGACGTGGTCGTGGAAGTCGACCAGCCTCCACAGAGGCGCTCCGGGAGTCCGGTCGCGCAGGCCCGGGGTACGGGTGCGGGGCGCCTCCGGTCCGTGCTGGCCACCGGCCTCCAGCTCCGCCAGCTCCCTTCTCGTCGCGGTGCGCCGCTCGGCCAGTTCGGCCAGCCGCTGGCCGAGTGCGGCGGCCCGGTCGGCCAGGTCCGCGGCCTGCTCGCGGTGGGCTGCCGCGGTCTGCTCCCGGGCGGGGCTGGGGCCGTGCAGATGCGTGCTCCAGTCGTGCAGCGCGTCCAGGAGCCCCGTCGGGTCGGGAAGGTCCAGTTCCGTGCACCGGTCGAGGTGTTCGCGTACGGCACCCACCAGGTCTTGGCCTGCCTGTGTGGCGGACGCCTCCGCCTGGGCCTGGCGTTCGGCGGTGTGGGCGGCCTCGGTCTGGGCCTCGTCCAGGCGGCGGGCGACGGCCCGCCGTTCGCCGGCGGCCTGCTCGGCCCCCGCGGCCAGCTCCTCCACGTGGTCGAGGGTGCGCCTCCTGCGTGCCACCGACTCCTCGGCCGCGTGGCGCAGTTCCGCCTCCGGGACCGTGTCGTGGGTGCTGAGCACGTCGTCGAGCCGGGCCGCTCTGGCCGTCTCCCGTGCTTGGCTCAGCGTGCTCCCGACTCGCTGCTCGGCCGCTGACAGCCGCCCTTCGGCGCTCGTCAGGCGGCCGAGGGCGCGGGAGTTCGCCTGGGCGGCCTGGTCCCGGTCCGCCTCCGCCCGTGCCCGCTCGCCAGCGGTGCGCCGCGCATCGGCCGCCGCCTGCTCCAGCTCCCGGGCGCTGCGCATCTCCGGCCCCGCTCGCAGCGCGGCGTCCTGGGCCGTCAGCCGCACGGCCGTCTCCTCCAGCCGGGCGATCCGCTCCGCGGCCTCCGCCCGTTGCCGCTCGGCCTCCTCCCGCTCGGTCCGCGCCTGGGACAGGTCGCGGTGCAGCTGTTCGTAGCGGGCGTGTTCGCTGCGCGGCAGCCGGGCCCGTCGGCGGGTGGCCACGCGGGCGTAGCGGCGGTAGTGGTCGAGGAAGGCGGAGGCGGCCCGTTCCGCCTCACTGGCCGCTCGCAGTTCCTCCTTCTCCTCGTCCAGGGAGCGGAACGCCTCGGCCACATCGGCGATCACCGCCTGGTCCATGGGCGGCAGCGCCTCGGTCAGCGCGCGGGACAGCGCCGTCTCGTTCGGGCGCTTGGACAGCTGGGGCTGGCGCAGCTGGATGAGCAGGTCGACCAGGGCGGCGTAGCGCCGCTCACCGAGCCCGAACAGCGCCTCGTCAACCGCCCTGCGGTACGCCTTCGCCTGGTCGTGGACCATGCCGCGGCCGGCGATGGCCTCGGCCAAGCGATCCCGCGACAGCGCGGTGCCGGTGGCGTCGAGCAGGGTCAGCTCCTCACCGACGCGCTGGTCGGTGACCGCGTACCAGTGGCGGGCGATGCCGCGGCCCGTTACCGCTTTCAGCCCGCACAGCAGCGTGCGGAAGTGGGCCCGGCCCGAGTCCTGGTCACGGCGGCCGAATTCGATCCAGGTGTAGCCGAGCCGCTCCGGGTGCGGGTGCCGGCCGCCGAGCAGCAGGTTCCACTCCATGCGCTTGCCCGGGTCGGCATCGGGTTCCACCCGACGGGCGGACAGGTCGCCGTCCAGGAGGAAGGGCAGGGTCAGGGCGAGCACCTTGGACTTGCCGGTGCCGTTGTTACCGCGCAGCAGCAGGCGGCCGTCACGGAACCAGAACTCCTCCGTGTCGTAGTGGAAAAGGTCGACCAGGCCGATGCGCAGCGGCTGCCACCGGCCGGGTGTCGGGTCGGGCAGGGCGGTCACGACTGCGGCGCCTTTCGCTTGGGTGTGCGGGGTGTGCGAGGAGCACGGGGTGTGCGGGAGGAAGCCTGTCCCGGTTCCGTCACGACGGCCTCGCCGACCGCGTACCGCGCGAGCGCGGGCAGCGGGACGATGCCCTTCGGGGTGGCGGCGACCAGGCCGAGCGCGGTGAGCCTCTCCAGCGCCTGGCCGACCAGCTCCGCCTCCGCGCCGGGCTGCTTGGCGCTCTTCGACCAGAACGCACCGTGTTCGGCCGCCAGCTCCTGAACCTTGCGTTCGAGGTCGGCGCGGCTCACCTCGCCGTCCATGGCCGCCAGGTGTTCGGCGAGCAGCAGGGTGACGTGCCCGTGCGTGCCCTGCTCCGGCATCCGTACGTCGGTCAGATCGTCGTGCGGGTCGACCATGGCGATACCCTCGGCCCGCACCTCGGGAACCAAGCCGGTCAGTTCCGTGATGCGGGCGGTGAGGAAGGCGCGCTGGCGGGTCAGGTAGCCGAGTTCCTCGTCGGTCAGCTCCTCGTAGTACAGCACCGGGTCGTCCAGCAGCCTCCGGGTCAGCCGCTGGCGGATCGCGCGGAACCGGAGCTCGTCGCTGTCCAGCGCGCTCTCGGCGGTCAGCTCGGCCAGCCGGTCCTCGAAGTCCTCGGTGATGATCGTCGACGGGCCCCGGCGGGCGGCCAGCAGCCCGGCCAGGACGCGCCGCTGCACGTCGTAGAGCACGTCGCCGCTACCGCTGACGTATGCCTCCTCCTCGCCGGCCACCCGCCGCAGCACCCCATGGCGCAGCAGCAGCCGCACCACCGCCGCCAGGTCCAGGCGTTCGTCGCGGCGCTCCATGGTGAACTCCACCCCGGCGGCGGCCAGGTGGGGATCGGCGGCGTCCAGCACCACCTGCTCGGCCAGGCGGCCCAGGGCGATCTGCGCCTCACCCCGCTCCAGCGCGGCCAGCGCCAGACACAGCAGCACATACCGGCGGCGCGTGAACGCGGCGCGGCCACGGGACGCCTCGCGCGCCGGATGGGTGGGATCGGCCAAGGTGCCGGGCGTCCGGGCCAGCCGGGCAGCCTCCGTGTCCACTCGCAGTGACCAGCCGGTGTTGCGGTCGAACCAGTCGCGCAGCTCCGAGGCGTGCTGCCGCACCAGCCGGAACTCGTCCGCGTGCGGGCCCTGCGCCAGCAACAGCGGCTCTTTCAACAAGGTCCGGGCCGCCTTGTGCACCTCTGCCGTCCGCCGACCGTCCAGCACCTCGCCCAGGGGCGTGGTCATGGTTCCCCCTCAATCGTCTCGGCCGGTGTGTGTCCCGCGCGGCCGGGCCGGGTGAGGTCGGTGATCTCGATCAGGTGGTCGGGGCCGCGGAAGGTCCCGCCCGGCGTACGGATTTCGGCCGTCGTCCCGTCGGCGAGGGCCGTCAGCCGGATCTCCATCGAGCCGTCGTTGCTGGTCGCCACCGTGTTCGTCATGCCGGGCCGCCATGTGGCCAGGGCATCGCCGAGCAGCTGCAAGAACAGCCCGAAGGCCACCGGGTCGAGTTCTCCCAGCGCGGACAACCGTATGGTGTCGTCCGTCGCGAGCCGGGCACGGGCGGCGGCGATCTCCTCCGCCTGCCTGGCGGCGATCTCGGCGAGCCGGTGTCGCTGCTCGGAGCGGTCCTGCACCCGGCGGGCCCGCCCGCGGCGTTCGTAGCTGCCCGTACGGCGCAGTTGCGGGCTGATCCGCAGCGGCTCGGCCTCGGCCCACGACGTGGAGGCGGGCACCGGGCGGGCCGTGCGCTCGGCCAGGGTATCGGCGTCCACGGTCAGATGACGCGCGGAGTACAGACCGAAGGCGGCGCGCCACAGCCGGTGCCGCGCCTCGTCGTCCGGGGCCTCGGCGAACCAGCGGGCCAGGGTACGGAAGTCCGCGGACCGATCCGAACGCCCGGCCCGCCGCTCGTTCAACTGCCTGACAACCGCGAGGAGTTGCGGGATCGCCCCGAGGGCCCGCCCGCGCAGCAGCCGGGCCTGCGACTCACGGCCGTCCGCGGAGATAAACCAGGCGGTGAGCCCCGACCACTTCGCCGCCCACCGCTCATACGCCTGCTCCTCGGCGCTTTCGGCGTCCTCAGGCGCGGCATCGGCCGCCTCACGGGCCGCCGCCAGCCGCAGCAGCACACCGGCCCGCCCGTCCTGCTCCAACTCGCCGATGAGCACCGCGATCCGCCCGCCCAGCGTGATCAGGTCCTGGATGAACCGCTCCAGGTACTGGATCAGCCGGTCCTTGTAGGCGAGGAACACCTCGACCTCCACCCCGTGCAGATCCATGGTGCGCTGCAGCGACCCCATGAACGCCCGCGCGTTCTCCGCCAGCGCCTCGAACCGGCCCGTCAGCGCCGACAGCGCCAGATGCGCCTTCGCCGCGTCCGGCCCGCCCTCCTCCCGCTCAGCCGCGATCACCAGAAGGGCCCGCAGCTGCGTGACGATGTCGTGCAGCGCCACCGCCTGCAGCGCACCGCGCCGCCCCAGCGCCTCGTCGTACACCGACAACGCCTGCTCGGCGGCCTCCCCGGCCTGGGTGAGCTGGTAGATGAACCGCTTGCGGTAGAAGTCCTCGACCGCGGTGACCCGGGAGGTGTCCGGATCCGCCCGCAGATTGCCCCACTCCACGAGGCTGTCCAGAGCCTTCACCACCGCGTCCAGATCCGTCGGCCGGTGCTCCGGCGGCAGCGCGGCGTGCACGTCCTCGGGCCGCAGATGCACCGCGAACCGCTCCTTCGCCGCGAGGAACGCACGCATCACCTGACGGTACAAAGCCGCGTTCGGCACGGTCAGATGGATGAACGGCGCGTGCTCGCTGCCGCGCGGACCGGAAGCTGGTGACGTCATCGTCCCGGCATTCTTCCCGACACGTACACCGGGGCGGAAATCCCCGCCGCGGGGATTGACAGGACGCCCTGCCGGCCGCTTACGCGTCACACCCCGCATGCGCAGAGCGACCGGTCGCTTGCAGACCACACCGACCTCCCACCGAGAGCACGATGACACGACGTACCTCTTCGGCAGCCGGCTCCGCCCCCAGAAACATCGCCGGCCACGAAGAAAACCGTACGGCGCACCACTGACAGACCCGGCGAACGCGGCACGACCGCCGCCACGTGCGGGAGGTGAGGGCGCGGCTCGCGCGTGGCCAGATCCTGCTAACGGTGACCCCGGCTGCCGCACAGCGCGGCGAGGTTCTCGATGACGGTGACGCGTCCGCCGCACAGTGCCACGGCGCGCACGAGCCAGGCCGGGGGCAGACGTCTGGACCTTTCCGAAGAAGGCCGTAGCTGTGTGGGTTCCGGGCATCACGACAGCGTTGCGGGGTTGCGGGACCTGAGAAGGCAAGCTCCTCGGCCTCACGGGGGGAGGCGACGGCTGACGCGGCACCACGTTCACCCTCGCCGCTGTCGGTGTCGTCGTTCCTGATGTCGGCCATCCACGTGGCGACCGTGGGGCGACCCCCTCACCTATGGGTGTGTCCCTGGATACAGTGGGTAGCCACAGCGTGCTCGACCACCTCGACCGGAGGCAGACATGGCCCGTGTCTGGGAGGCCGACCCGTCCGCGTTATTCGAGCGTCGGCTGGGGAAGTCGGCCGAAGAGCTCGGGAACTCCGATGGCAACGACGAGTGTCCGGACATCTGGCAGCTCGACAACGGTGATGTGGCTGTGATCGGCAGGGATCTGACAGCCGTCTACGGCCCCCGCTTGCCGCAGGGTGTGAACCTCGCTCCGGATGAGCGGCTGGTCGTCATCCCGGGGAACATGCTCAGCGCGGCCAAGAAGGACATCTCCGATGCTTGATCTCCTCGCCCCCGTTCTCGTTCCCGAGCAGGGCGATCGGCTCACCCGCGCCGCCTACAAGCAGGACTTCCGGCAACGGGAGGACGCGGTCCGTAACGGGAGTTCCTGGAAGCTGGAGCGCCGACAGCACTTCGAGGAGCAGGGCAGTCCGAGCCGGGACGCCCTGCGCCGGGGTGACTGGGATGAGGCGATTCGGCTCCTCGCCGACCGGCGCGACACCTTGGCCGCGGCCGCTCAGGAGGACGAGCGCAGGGAGTATGCCTTTCACCGCGTGCGGGTGGTCGAGAGGCCACTGACGCCGTATGTGCAGTGGGAACTCCACTCCCAGCGGCAGCGTGCGGAGTACGGGCAGCGAATCAGGGTCGTCCCCGCCGAACAGGTGGCCGCCTCGGAGGACACCGCCCCGCTTCCGGAAGTGGTTGTGCTGGGCGGCCGCGTTCTCTTCCAAGTCCTGTACACCGACGCGGGGGTTGCGGACGGCGCGATCCGCTACACCGACCGTGACCTTGTCGAACGCTGGGAGAACTACATCAAGGCGCTCTACGCGGTGGGTGAAGAGGTGATCTCCTACTTCGACCGTGAGGTGGCGCACCTTGAGCCGCCGACGCTGAACGCGGGAAGGGAGTAGGCCGATCGCATCGCCAGGCGGACAAGACGAGCACTTCGGCAGCTCTCACTCCGAGCTGTCGGGATCCTCACGTGACGTCGTCCAGGCGAGAAGTGTGCACGGAGGCATCCACTTCCATGCGCAGGGCACACCGGACCCGGGGAGCTCCTCCAGCCCCGTCCCACGCCAGTTACCGGCCGACGTGGGCGGATTCGTCAACCGAACCGATGAGCTTGGCCAGTTGAATGCCGTCCTCACCAGCGAGGACGGCGGTCCGCTTGTCGTCTCGGTATACGTGATCGCCGGCACCGCCGGCGCCGGAAAGACATCGTTGGCACTGCGCTGGGCACACCAGGTCCGGGAGCGTTTCCCGGATGGTCAGCTGTACGCCAATCTGCGCGGCTACGACCCCGGAGAGCCGGTCGCGGCACGCGAGGCCCTGCACCGCTTGCTGACCTCGCTCGGTGTCCCGGCCGAAGCCGTACCGCAGGATCTCGACGCGGCCGCCGCGTTGTACCGCTCGTTGCTGGCCGACCGCCGGGTACTGGTCGTCCTGGACAACGCGGCCACCGTCGGCCAGGTCAGGCCGTTGCTGCCGGGGAGCGCGCACAGCCTGGTGCTGGTCACCAGCCGCAGCCGCCTGTCCGGTCTCGCCGTCCGTGATGGAGCTCGCCGACTCACGCTCGGTGTGCTGCCAGAGCCGGAGGCGGTTGCCCTGCTGCGCGTCGTCACCGCGGGATACCGGCCGGTCGATGACGAACGACAGCTCGCCGAATTGGCCCGGCTGTGCGCACGACTTCCGCTCGCTCTGCGGATAGCCGCGGAACGCGCCGCCAGTCATCCCCACCTACGGCTGGACGACCTGATCGCCGAACTACGCGACGAATCGGCCCTCTGGGACGCCCTGAGCACGGGCGATGACGAGGAAGCCGAAGCCGTCCGCACCGTCTTCGCGTGGTCCTATCGAGCCCTGTCCGAGCAGGCCGCCCGCCTGTTCCGCCTGCTCGGCCTGCATCCCGGACCCGAGTTCGGGCTGCGGGCCGCAGCGGCCCTGGCAGGGTCGACCAGCATCAGCCGGTCCCGGCAACTGCTGGACTCTCTGGTCGGCGCACACCTCCTGGAACAGACCGCCCCGGACCGCTACCAGTTCCATGACCTTCTGCGCGCCTACGCCATCGACCAGGCCCAGCACGAGGAGCCGCCGGCCGAGCGGGAGGCAGCTCTGCGCCGCGTGCTGGAGTGGTACCTGCACACCGCCGATGCCGCGCAGGGCTGGATCAACCCCGCTGAGGACCGTGTGACCCTCACACCTGCCCCGGATGACGTCAGCCCGCTGACGTTCTCCGAATACGACGCTGCCGTGGACTGGGCCGAGCGGGAGCACGACAACCTCCTCCAGGCCGTCCCTACGGCGGCCGACGCCGGGCAGGACCGACTGGCGTGGCAGCTGGCCACAGTCCTGTGGAACGCCCAGTTCCCTTCCGTCTCAGGCACAAGCTGGCCGGCCGTGGGCCGCATCGGGCTGGAGGCGGCCGAACGGCTGGGAGAACGCGCCGCACAAGGCGGGCCTGTATTCCCGCCTTGTCCGCGGGAACAGGGCGGGAAGTGGGAGCGAACCTTGCGGGGCCTCGCGTAGATGCGGAGCAGCTTTGGTTCGGCGGCCCCGACTTAATCGACGGGCTTACTCGTCACCAAACACGTCGACCAGCAAGCAGGACAGCGCCGAGGCTGGCACCCACGGCCGACAGTGCCCACAGCTCCGGATACTGTGTACTGTTCGGCATCCGAGAGGTCAGTTGGCAGATGGTCAAGTACGCAGGCTGCACGATCCACCGACCGCCCAGAGGCGTGCGCCGCTCAGCGACCGTCAGGTACCATCCGATCACGCAGCGTACCCAATAGCGCTGCATAGGCTTCCGGGCCGCGATCAGAAAGCGATCAACCAGCGCTGCAGTGAGATGAGTCCTCGGCGATCTTCCTTGGAATTCACATCAAGCGGTACTCCCTCACCCTCGCCGCGCAACCTCAGAAGCTAACCTATCGTGGTTGCTCGCTCCTGCTAGCGCGGCGACAGTGTCGGAGCGAGGAGAGGAGTTGCTGTCATGGGCAGGGCGAGGAGCATTGTCGACGAGCGCACCCTTGCTGGTTGGTTCAGTTCGCCTACCGAATCGCGGGCCGTACGGCTTGCGGCGGAGGGGAAGAAACCAGTCTTCTTCTATGCTGACGTTGAAGAGCATGTTCAGGACCCGCAAACGGGTGTTACCAAGCGTTGTGACGTAACTCTTCGTTCGCGTACTCGCCCAATTGCTACGGTAGAGATGAAAAGGCCAGAGGTAGCTGCGGCCGACTCTCCTGCGTTGCAAAATGATTCCTGGTCGAAGGCGGTAGGGAGAGGGCTCCCCTACTTCCTTACTGCGAATTTCCGTGAAATCTTGGTCTGGGAAACATCGAAAGGGCCAGATCAAAGAACTCCGTTGATTCAGTTTACGCTCGCGCCTGGCCTCACGCACTCTTCAATTGCACCGAAACGGCGTATTGAGATGAGTGAGAACTGGGTCAAATTCCTGGACGAGTTCTCGGAACTTCTCCTCGAAAAGGAGAGGCGGGAAAAGGGGCCTCGCAAGCTTCCACCCCAGGTGCTTGAGCTCAAAGAAGTGATCCACGAGGCTGCTGAGGAAGCGGCTGAGCGAATTCAGGCGGCTGTGGAGAATGAAGGTTTTCGCCAAAAGGCATTGGATGCCTTCAGACTTCAGTTCGGCGTCGAAACATCACTTAACCCCCATGGCCCTAAGGGCAGGCTGCTCGCCGAATCACTGCAAGTCGCTACCATCGCCACGTTCGTCGTCGCGACTCGCCTGATGCTGTATCAAGCCTTGGCGAATTCGACTCGTCCCGATGGTTCGAGTTTTGGTCTCGACCTTCTGGATATTACGAGGACGACTGGAGATCCACGACGGGTATTCAGTGACCTTGCGGGCCTCTATGAGCATGCTCAAAGGAAAACAGGCGACTTTGAAACACAGTTCTCTCCGGGTGAGCTAGATGACATTGTATTCGTCGACGCCTCAACCACGCGTAGGGACGTCGGCTCTCTCTGGGGGAAAATAATCGATGTAGTTCAAGGGGCTGATTGGCAGGCTCCTGTCACCTACGTTCCAGGCCTTTACGAGTCGCTGCTTGACGATGAACACCGGCACGTTATGGGCGTGCACTACACGCCGGACCCTGTGGTCGAGCTTATTACTGCCTATGCGATCCAGGACCCGGCTGATGTGGTTCTCGATCCTGCGTCTGGTGCTGGCACCTTCGTGACCATGTGCTACGAGAGGAAGAAGGCGCTAGGCTCAACACACGAGCAGGCATTGGCTGAAGTCTATGCGGTTGAGTTGGCACAATTCGCTGCATCGCTGACTGGCTTCAACCTGACTTTGGCGGACACGTCGGCTTCTTCTGCCTACCCGCGAGTCTTTCGAACGGACTTCTTCCAGACGTATCCAGGCGAGCACAGCGGGCTAGAACTACCGGACGCGGGTCCGGTACTTTACCCCCAGCAGGTCAATGCTGTCGTAGGTAATCCTCCTTATATCCGCTTCGAGAATCGTCTTCCTGAAGAGCGCGAGGAAGTCTTTAGGTTCCTCCAGAAGCATTTCGCCAAGACTCAAACGGCGTACCCTAATTTCACGGGTAAGGCCGATATTTGGGCGTTCTTCGTGGCTGGAGCGCACATGTATCTGAGGCCGGGGGGACGCCTTGGCTTTGTGGTTTCCTGGAACCTGCTGGCCTCGGAGTATGGCGACGCCGTTATTACCTTTCTGGCCCGATACTTCAAGATCCATGCGCTTATTGACAGTCGAGTTGAGCGATGGTTTGCCGCCAAACAGAATACTGTAATCATCCTTGCAGAGAAGGTCGCTGACCCCGCAGCAAAGCTGTCGCATCAGACGAATCCCAGCGTTCCTAACGATCATCAGGTGCGATTCGTCAGACTCAAGCGGCCTGTTGACGAACTCGTTAGCTCGGAGCTGCCGAGGGGGAAGAGAGCGGAAGATCTTGTCGATGAGATCCTCTCTACCGAGCAGGATGCTGGGGGCGATCTTCGGTGGGACATTCGAATTTTCGAGCAAAAGGCGCTGCTTGAAACAGAGTCTTCGAGAGACGGATTTGGTGAATGAGTGATGGCTGGGACCCCGGATTTTAAGGCTCTCGGTGCGAGTTCGGCCTTTCCGCACAAGCTTTTTTCGTCGTGGGGGGCATGTCTTGTAGAGCCGCCCGCCATTGGCCTGCTCCGTCGTAAGGCGGGGAGTAAGCTCGTGAGGCTTGGTCAACTGGCAGCTCCTAAATCTGGTATTCCGACGCGAGTTGTCGGATATTTCTGTGTTGAAGAAATCACAGACCCGCAAGTCATCACACGCATGGGGCTTCGTTCTCAGCGTGATCGCTCTCGCCTTTGCGTAATCCGTGATGGCCGCGGAGCAGTTCATTTGCTCGAACGTGCTGCATTGAAGCCGATGGTTCGTCGGCCTGGGGAGCTTGCGGGCAAAATCTCGGTATCGGTAGCGGATACGAGCCCTTGGCTCATGCTCTACCTCGACCAGACAGTAGATGAGTTGGAGGCTCGGCGGTGGGCGCACACGCTCACGTACATCAGGTACGGTGAGGTTCAAGACTTCCCGGCTAAAGAGGGAAGTCGGCGTGCTGGTGGTGTACCTGCTGAGCGTCCTCAAGTGCGGGTGCGGCCAGTCTGGTTTCAGGTTCCTAAAATCCCGACTGGCCCGGGACGAGTTTGTTGGCTCAAGGGGAGAGGCGATAGACATTATGCACCCACCCTTGAAGCGGACATCTTGATTCCAGATAACTTCTTGTATTCGGCGCCGCCACCATCTCTGTCAGTACCCCAGGCCTTTGCTGCTGTCGCTAACTTGACCTGGACGAATTTGATGGCAGAGGTATACGGACGCCGCGGTGGGGGCGACGGTGTGCTTCAGACCTACATCCGTGAGCTCAGCCAAATGCCGATCCTGGACCCGACGCTTTTTACGCGTACGCAAGCGGAGGATCTTGCTGAGCTATTCAGTTCGGTAGCTTCGCGACCCACTTTGTCGACTGATGAGGAACTACGTCAGCCGGACCGTCAAGCGCTCGACGGGTGGGCCATGAAGTACATGTTTGGGGACGAGGCCGACATTGCAGGGCGTGCTGTAGAAAGGGCCCTGCGAGACTTGGTGATGGAACGTACGCAGCGGACTGTCAGCGGGCGTGAGCAGCAGCAGAAGGCAGTGAGGCGGACGGTCTTTGACCCTGCACCGCTAGCGGCTCGGGTTCTGATGGACTGTGGAGTACAGCCGAGACTGGGTGACTTTCTCCAGGAAATCTTGGGCCCGGCCCTGGAAGTACACGTGCCAGCGCATGAAGATCTGCCCGCAAGACTTGGTGACTCCCTAATCGACCAGGGCCACGTCTTGGTTGGTGACCGACCGCTGATCACGGGCCTAGATGATGCTCACGCAGCAGCAATTGTTGCTTTGCTTACTTCGGAGCCGCGGTTCTCAGGGACGGTGGAACTTCCCCTTGATCAGGATGCAATGCAGGCGGCTGTAAAGCAGTGGGGGAAGCGCTGGCGGGAGTGGAAGCGCGACATCGAGAAATCCATAAAAGAGGTGCTTCCTAAGGCATCTCAAGTTCAGCGAAGGGTGCTGGTGGCTAGGGAGTTGGAGGAGCGAGCCGGTCTTCTTCCGCAGATACTCCTGTCGGAGTGATGGTTGCGTTAAGCGCCTAACTAAGGGCTTGCAGGGAATCAAGGTGTTGCTTCCCGTCCTGGGGATCGTTGGTGTGGTATGCGCATCCCGGACGAGACATGTGACCAACTCGGTGTGAAGCTCGCGGTGTTGCTGCCGGACTGGGACGAGCGGCAGCGGCGGTTGTTGATGGCCGCGGAGGCGCGTGCTCTGGGTCATGGCGGTGTTCGGGCCGTCGCGCGGGTGGCCGCGGTCAGCGAGACCACGGTCCGCAAAGGTGTGTTCGAGCTGGAGGCCGGTGAGGCGCCGCTGGGGCGGGTGCGACGTCCGGTGGAGGCCGCAAGCGGGTCGTGGATCTGGATCCGGGGCTGCGGTCGGCGCTGTTGGCGCTGTTGGAGCCGGATGTGCGGGGTGATCCGATGTCGCCGCTGCGGTGGACGGTGAAGTCGACCCGCACGCTCGCGCGGGAGCTGACCTGGGCCGGACACCGGGTCAGTGCCGACACCGTCGCCGGTCTGCTGCGCGAGGAGGGCTTCAGTCTGCAGGCCAACGCCAAGACCATCGAGGGCAGCCAGCATCCGGACCGGGATGCCCAGTTCCGTTATCTCAACGAGCAGGCCCGAGAGCACCGGGACACCGGCCAGCCCGTCATCAACGTCGACACCAAGAAGAAGGAGCTCGTCGGCGAGTTCAAGAACAGCGGACGACAGTGGCGGCCCGCGGCTGATCCAGTGCGGGTGAACGTCCACGACTTCGCCGACCCGCAACTGGGCAAGGCCGTCCCCTACGGCATCTACGATCTCGCGGCGAACACCGGCTGGGTCAACGTCGGCACCGACCACGACACCGCCGCGTTCGCGGTGGAATCGATCCGCCGCTGGTGGCGCGACCAGGGCCGGAACACCTACCCAGGCGCAATACAACTTCTGATCACCGCGGACGCGGGCGGCTCCAACGGCTACCGCACCCGGGCCTGGAAAATCGAATTGGCTACGCTCGCCGCGGAAACGGGGCTGACCATCACCGTGTGTCATCTGCCGCCGGGCACTTCGAAGTGGAACAAGATCGAACACCGCCTCTTCTCCCACATCACCATGAACTGGCGCAGTCGTCCGCTGACCAGCCACGAAGTCATCGTCCAGTCGATCGCGGCGACCACCACCCGCACCGGCCTGCGCGTGAGGGCAGAGCTCGACACCAACACCTATGCGACGGGAGTCCACATCGGTGACGCGGACATGGCCGTCCTGCCACTGACCTGGCACGCCTTCCACGGCGACTGGAACTACGCCCTGCACCCGCAGCCATGCCCGGCCATTCCAGCGGCCAGGGCCCCGCAGACGCCGGCCCCAGAATGGGACCAGGCCCTGCTGTCCGACCCCACACTGACCGGAATGTCCCCACAGCAACTGGCCGACCTGACAGAGACTTTGGCACCGGACGGCGATACCCAGCGCGGCCGCCCGCCCCGGCTCGCCTTCCCCGACCAGGTCCTGGCCACCGTGCTCCACCTACGGGTCGCCCTGGCCGCGGAACTCGACAGCAGCCGGACTGCCATGCATCGCACCCTGCTGAAGATCAGGGGACTACTCAAGGCGCAGAGCATCGTCATCGTGCCGGCGTCCACCCCGCCCACCGCCCTCACAGCCCTCCAGGCTGTGGTTCGAGCCCAGACCGACAACCTCAACAGCATGATCAAGACGACGTGTTAATGATCTGCAAGCCCTTAGTGCCAGATGCTCGGGTTTCTGATCGCTTTGCGCCATGGGCACCAGGGCCATGCGTCTTTGGTGGGGTGACGCGGAGCTACGCAGAAGTGATGGCCACTTGCTCTGGAAGCCCTTGACCTTCCCAACACGCCATGATTAGCAAGACGGCGCCCATTTCGGTGTGCGCGGGGCGGGC
>NZ_JAAAYH010000202.1:0-16067 GCF_018035285.1 Streptomyces sp. MK37H
GTCGATCCCCAGGTCGTGGTCTCGGTCGTGAACGACCCCCGCCGTTTCGTACTCGGGGTGCGGACGCACGCCTTGGCATCCTTCTTGCTGATGTCCACCCCCGCGCAGCGTTCATGCAGCACGTCCACGGCTCCGCTCCCTCCCTCAGGCCGAGTGGTACGCCGTTCCGGGAGGGCCAGGGCGAATCAGGAATTCTGACGCACGTGCTCACAGCAACATTCCACGGTTCCCGTGGACGGCCCCCAGCACCACGCTGACCTGCGAACTCACCAGCATCACAGAGCAATCGGTTTCGGCCGGAACGAACCCCACCAGCGTCCCGCAGCGGTATCAGCCCACATCAGAGGCAGACAGAAGCACCCCGGCGCGCGCCACAGGATTTACCACGCCCCCGGCGCGCAACGAAGATGCGCTGGTTCGCTGACCTGCCTAAACGTACGGACCCAGGACCATGCGACGCCATGGCGTCAACGCCCCGACCACACGGGGGCCAGCCCCGGGACCCCCAAGGGGGCCAGCGACACCTCCGCCCCAGCCTCCAGCCGACCACCACGCCGGGAAACCCAGGTCATGCCATGTATGAAGAGGCCAGTGGCGCTACCGGGCGAAGCGCGTTCTCACGTGGGAAACAAACGTGAATCGCACCTTCTTCAGGCGATCGGGGACGGGAACGGTCGTGGTGACCGCCGTGGTCACGACCGCGGTCATCCCGTTTCTGCAAGCCTTGATGTCCAGGGCCGCCGAGGACGCGTACGGGCAGGCTCGTGCGCTGATCCATGGCAGATCCGCGGCGACCAGCGGGACCAGTAAAAGCCCGCCCGCTGCCGGGCGAGCGCTGATGCACCTGGAGTAGGCGTGGTGGGCGACAGGTGCCCCATGGAGGTGACTTGACGAGATGGGCGAGGCCATGGACACGGCTCGGCGGCATGCGCAGCCCGCCCAACGGGAGTCAGCCGACGGTGGTGGCGACGGCGCGCTCGAAGGCGGCCTGATCGCCGGCGAAGACACCGTCGGCGCGCGGGTACGCGATGACCGCGTCGGTGACCCCGAGCTCGTCGCACCGGGCGAGCAGCTCGCGGAGCCGGGTCGTGGTCGGCGGCGCCCATCCACGGCGCGCCCTCGGACAGGCGGGCGAACACCTTCTTCGTGTGCAACAGCCGGGACGTCTGCGAGGGGATCATGCGGAACCCGGCGTCCAGCGCCCGCCGCGCCGGCCTGATGTCGTGCCCGACCGTACGCATGTCGTCCAGGTCGAAACCGCGCAGTCCCACCGGGTACCGGAGCGTACCGGGGTGACCGAGCGTGTCGAGCAGGTCGGCGACCTGGACGTGCCTCGCCTCGATCCCGTGGGTCCGCAGTCCGTCCAGCCACATCCGCACGCTGCGGCCGGTGGCGAGCACGGTGCCGTCCCCGACGTCGTCCACGACCACGATTCCCGGCGGTGCGCCGAACTCGGCGCAGGTGCGTTCGACCAGCGCCGCGAGGTGCGCCCACGGGTCCACCCCGAGGTACGCGGGGCGGCCGGCCAGCGCGGTGATCCGGCGCCACGCCTGCTGATGCGCATGGCAGTCCGGCATGCCGCCGAACGCGCCGGAGACGTTGAACTCCACGAACCTCGGTCCGTCCGGCCCGATGACCACGTCCGCCCGGCCCATGTCGGCGCAGTGCCGCAGCTCGAAGTCCTCGTCCGCGGTGAACAGCGGCGTGTCCGCCGGGCCGATGCCGAGCGCGGCGATCCGCCCGGCCCGGTCCGGCGCCGCGTGCAGCACCGCCCGCCGGATCAGCGCGAGCAGGTCGGTCGCCGCGCGCAGCAACTCGCGGAACTCCGCCACCGGCAGCAGCAGCGGCTGCAGCGCCACCGGGTACGCCGGCAGCGGACGCAGCCCGCGCGTCTCCTCGAGGACGATCTCGGCGATCCGGCCCGGCGCGACGCCGGTCTCCGGTGGTTCCCGGTACCGGTCGAACCATCGTGCCGTGTGTATCGCGGTCATCGGCCAACCTCCGGGGTGTGCGGTGGGATCTCGTGTCGTGGCGGCGGTCAGCGCGCGAAGAACTCGTCCAGGGCGAGCGACCGGACCTCGTCGATGCCCTCGTGTGTACGGGCCAGGTCGAGCCGGGGCGGACGCGTCTCGTCGTGGAAGTACACGGCGCGCAGGCGGTCCCGACCGACGATCTCCACGACCGGGTTCGCGACGAGGAAGTCCCGCACCGCGGGGGTGTCGCGGCGCGCATGCCACCACAGCCGGTGCGCGCCCAGGTGGGTCGGCCCGAGCACGGCGCGCGACGCGAGCTTTCGTTTCCGCTGGAAGATGCCCTGGCTGAGGAACGGCTCGATACCGCCGAAGTCGACGGTCCGCGCGCCGATGCCGTGCGCCCACTCCAGCAGCAGGAAGTCCAGCACCCGCGACGCCCCGTCCCGATAGTGTTCGTCGCTCCCGTCCAGCACGCCGAACAGACGCAGCGTCAGCCGGCCGCGCCGGGCGTCCCACCGGTCCAGCGAGCCGGCGACACGTTCGCCGCTGGGGCGGGATGCCGAGGAGGCTCCTGGTGAGATGCGGGGTGACCTGCTCGGCCTTGATGCCGTCCGGCAGCGCGACGATGGTCGTGTAGCGGCTGGTGCGCTCGACGAGCGTGGCGACCGCCGAGGGCCTGGTGCCCATCACGAGGTCGCCCTCCCAATGGCCGGGGACCTTCCGGTCCTCAGCCTCGGCGGGGCGGGCGGTGATGGACACCATGCCGCGGATGATGCCCCGCCCGGTAGGTCGACGGGCGATCTTCGGGCGGCGCGTGGGCCGGGCACCGCAGGCGCTGAGTGAGGCTGCGGTCGATTGCCTGGCGGCGACGAGGGTCGTAGAGCGAGAGGTAGATCGCTTCGTGCGAGATCTGCATGGCGGTGTCACCAGGGAACTGGCGTCGCAGCCACCCTGCGATCCGATCGGGAGACCAGCACAGAGCCAGCTTCGCCTCCACCAGGGCGCGCAGAGCCGGTCGTTGGGCGAGCTTGGCCTGCTTGGGCCGGCGCCCGCGCGCGTAGGCGGCCTCATCGGCGGATGCGGCACGGTAGCGGTCCCGGCCTCCGTTGCGGGCGATCTCGCGGGAGACGGTCGAGGGCGATCGGCCCAGCCGCCTGGCCAACTGCCGGCCAGATTCCCCGGCGGCGATGCCGCGGGATATCTCTTCGCGCTCGCTGCCGCTCAGATGCCGCTCTGATCGCTGCTGCGGGGTGAGGCGGACGCCGCCGCTCTGGTGCAGGAACCGACGGGCGTTCTGCATCGGTGCCCCCAGGGCCCGCCCGATCAAGCTGAACGATTGCCCCTCGCGCCAGCGTCTCCAGATCTCATCCTGCTGAGCCGGCGAAAACCCGTAGTCACGCACCTGTTCCTCCACGATCACATGATCATCCGTGGGTGGTGCGTTGATCACTTGAGAATGCCATCGGTTGACGACATATAGCTGAGCGTCGGCGTGCTCGCGGTGGGCGCGGACGGGTACCGGGCGCTGGTCTCCTACGGCGAGATCGCCCCGGGCTCCGGCAACCGGGGCGCGATCCTGGCCGCCGAGCCGGACGGGGCACCGCCGGCCCGACCCCGGCTGGTCGTGACCGGCGAGGTCACCGGTGGGCGCGACGTCAACGACGTCGTCGAGCTGGACGTCGTGCGCGTCGAGCCCACCGGCTAACCCCGAGCGACCTCAGCGGTGTGCGCGGGGGTGTAGCGCTCGCCCATCACCTGGTCGCTCAGCGGGTCCAGCGCGGCCAGCGCCTCGGCGTCCAGGGTGAGCTCCAGCGCGGCCGCGTTCTGCTCCAGCCGGGCCGGGCTGCGGGTGCCCGGAATGGTCGCCACCGCCACCCCGAGCCGCTCGGCCTGGGCGTACACCCAGGCCAGCGCCACCTGGGCCGGGGTGGCACCCAGCCGGTCGGCCACCTCGCGCACGGTCTGCGCGATCTTCTCGTTGGCCTCGCCCGCCTCGCCGGCGAAGCGGGGGTTGGTGCGCCGGAAGTCCTTCTCGCCCAGTGTGGAGCGGTCCAGGGTGCCGGTCAGGAATCCCCGCCCCAGCGGCGAGTACGGCACCAGCCCGATCCCCAGCTCGGCCATCACCGGGGTGACCGCCTCGACGTCGCGGGTCCACAGCGAGTACTCGCTCTGCACCGCGGTGATCGGGTGCACCGCGTGCGCCCGGCGCAGCAGCTCGCCGTCGACCTCGGACAGGCCCAGATGGCGGACCTTCCCCGCCTCGACCAGCTCGGCCATCGCCCCGACGGTCTCCTCGATCTCCACGTCCTGGGGCGGGCGGTGGGCGTAGTACAGGTCGATCACCTCGACGCCCAGCCGCAGCAGCGAGGCGTCGCAGGAGCGCAGCACGTAGTCCCGGGCACCGCGGATGCGGCGTGCCCGGTCGCCGGCGCTGCGGTCGATGCCGAACTTGGTGGCCAGCTGCACCTGGTCCCGGCGGCCGTGGATGGCCCGGCCCACCAGCACCTCGTTATGCCCGGTGCCATAGGCGTCGGCGGTGTCCAGGAACGTGATGCCCAGCTCCAGGGCCCGGTCGATGGTGGCCAGGCCGCCGTCCCAGTCGGCGGCGCCATAGCTCTCGCTCATCCCCATACACCCCAGGCCCATCGCGCTGACGGTGAGACCGGGCGAGCCGAGCGTGGTTCGGGTGATCATGCGCGGATACTCCTCCTGCACGGCGGACCGGGCGGTACCTTGAGCACTGACGAACGCCTCCGAAACTAGGACTTGGAGCGCGCTCGAAGTCAAGCCGGAGGACCGGCCCCCGCCGGCGGGTCAGGCGCGGCGGGAGCGGGTGAGGGTGAAACGGTCCGCCGGCAGCAGGTCGCCACAGGGCCCGGACACCGCGTATTTCCCGGCCGGCTTCACCAGCGGGTGCAGCGGCCCAGCGGCCGGACCCTCGTGCGGGCCATGGTGTCCTCTTCTCTTACCGGTCCCGGGTATCTGCGCGGGACCTCCGCTTCGACAACGAACGGCCCGACAGGTCGGGTGCGTCGCCCATCACTCCTCGTCTTCGCCGTCCTCGACGGCGTCCGGGTCCCGCAGCGGGCGCAGGCCCTGGCCGGGGCCGCTGGCCTTGATGTTGAACAGGTAGCGGCCCAGGAAGTTGATGTGCCGGTCCTTGAGCGGAGAGAGGCGGGCGACGTCCTCGTCCTTGATGTCGTGGCCCTCGGCGCGGAGCTGGGCGACGGCAGCGTCCAGGTAGCGGGTGTTCCACAGGACGACGGCGTTGAGGACGAGGCCGAGGGCGGCGAGCTGGTCCTCCTGGCCCTCGCGGTACGCCTGGCGGATCTGGCCGCGGCCGCCGTGGCAGATCGCGCGGGCGAGGCGGTGGCGGGACTCCTGCACGGTGAGCTGCCGGTTCATCAGCCGGCGGTAGGTGTCGTCGACCGGGTCGACCAGCGCGAGCAGGTGCATGGTCGACCGCAGGCCGTCGATGGAGGCGAGCAGCCCACAGCCCCACATCTGGGCCAGCTCGATGCGGGGCTGGGCGGTGATGAGCGCGGCGTTCGCCGCGGCGATGGTGTCGGCGCGCAGGTAGTTCTGGTCGACGTGGGACAGCCGCGAGCGGGTCAGCCGCCTTGTTCTCCGGGTCGATGACCGGGGTCAGGCCGATGTTGCAGCTCTCCGCCACCAGCAGCGCGACCAGGGAGACGAGCAGGCCCTCCATGCGGGTGCGCCGCTCGGAGACGTGGCCGAAGGCGTCGAGGAACCCGGTCCAGGTTGAAGCCCTGATCCGCTCGGATTTACGTGCGGCGACGTGCAGCGGTGTCGCGTTCGGCGACGTGCCGGGCGACCGAGTCGACGCCGGGGCGGGCGTACCGCTCCAGGGAGCGGACAGAGGCGTGGCGGGAGCGGGCCAACAGCATCGGGGTGGAGGTGCCGTCCTCCGCGTCGTGCGTCAGGGCACTGTGCCGTAGCCGGTGAAGCGTCCAGCCGTCCAGGTCCTCGGTGTCGTCGGGTGAGGCGAGGGGGTTGGCCAGGAGCCTGGTGTCCTCCTCGAAGATCTCCTCAGCCCGGCGGTAGGAGAGCCGGGCCCGGCCGGTCTCCGGGCACACGTCGAGCGTCGGGGTTCCGGCCGGGGCCTTGCGGTCGGTGAGGAACAGCGGGCCGCGGGTACGGCGGGCGATGAGTCGGGGCAGGAGCTGGGCGGTGCCGGACTGCCAGTGAATCCACTCGGTCACCCCGCCCTTGGCGGTGATCTTCCCGCGCTTGTCCTACGGGTAGAGGTCTTCCACGTTGAGGCACAGCACCTCGTCGGCCCGCGCGGCGGACTCGTAGAGCATCTTCCACTGGGTCTTCTCCCGCAGCGCGACGTCGAGGCGCCACAGGGCGGCGACCTGGCTCTCCGCGAGAGCCTTGGTACGGTCGGGCGGCGCCGGCCGCCGCTCGATGCCGATCGTGGGGTCGCCTTCGATCCAGACTTGGCGCTGCCACCAGCCGATCGCCTTGCGCGCGATGGACAGCTCCCGGTTGACGGTGTCGGCGTCCATCACGTCCGCCCGCGTCGCTGCCCGTTCGGCCAGCACCTCCGGCAGCGCCGGGTCGTCGATCGCGGCGACGGGGAAAACGGGCGGCTTCGCGCCTCGGCGGACGGGTCCGGTCGGCGCCGGTTCGCCGGCGAGCATCCACCCCCAGGTCGTCAGCGAGATCCGGTAGATCCGCGCGGAGGACTTCGCGATGCCCGCGCCGGTGAGGTACCGCTCGACCGCCGCGGTGTACGACGCGGGCGGGGCGGACAGAGGCACCACCCGAGCGCGCGGCAGCCGAAGCGCGCCCCGCTTCCGAGTTCGGTCACTGGTTTGATCGTCACGCCGCCCACCCCTGACACTGCCGCAGTAAATGCATACACCTCGCCCCGGCGGCCGGAATGGCCCGCCGCAGGTCGCGGTGATCACCGTAGGGGCTCTGTCGCGGTAAATCCGGGATTTACTGCGGCAGTTGCAAACGCGTTTCCGCGATCGAGCATCCGCCCGAATGCGGTTCTGCTGTGCGGACTTGAGGGGAGGGGACTGTCAGTGCCCGGCGCCAGCACGCTTACCTGGGTCATGCCCCAGATCCTCCGTCACGGGCAGGCACTCGGCGAGCAGGTCGACGACGTCGCGCCAGGCTCGCTGCGCGTGCCGTGGGTGGTAGCCGACGCCGGGGACCACAGAGTGGCCGACCGGCGGGTGGTGGAAGGCGTGCAAGGCGCCGCCGTAGACCGCGAGGCGCCAGTCGACGCCCGCGGCCTGCATCTCAGCGGTGAACGCGTTCCGTTGCGCGGGCGGCATGATCGGGTCTTCCGACCCGACCCCGGCCCACACCGGGCAGCGAATGCGCGCCGCCTCGCCCGGTCGGCCCGTGGTCAGTGCGTTGACTGTCCCGATCGCGCGCAGGCTGACGCCGCCGCGCCCGAGTTCCAGCCCGACGGCGCCCCCGGTGCCGTAGCCGACGGCGGCGATCCGGTCGGGGTCTGTCCGCGGTTCGGTGCGCAACACGTCGAGCGCCGCATGGCCGATGTCCCGCATCCGGTCGGGATCAGCGAGCAGCGGCAGGCAACGGGCCAGCATCTCCTCGGGGTCGCCCAAATAGCGCCCGCCGTGAAGGTCGAAGGCCAGCACTATATATCCCAGTTCGGCGAGAGCATCGGCCCGGCGGCGCTCGACGTCGCTGAGCCCCATGCCCTCTGGTCCGAGCAGCACCGCAGGCCGGCGGTCGACACCGGCCGGGAGCGCGAGGTGCCCGATCATCGTCAAACCGTCGGCCGGATACTCGACCGTACGCGTCGTGATCGTCGTCATGAACTGGACTGTAGTGATCGTCGAGCCCGGTCCGGCTGGTGTTCTGCCGCTGGCAGATCAGCGCGAGTATCCCTCTGAAATATGGCGAGGGCTCACGAGAACCGTCACAAACCCCGTCCCCACGGCA
The DNA here is from genome assembly GCF_018035285.1 of Streptomyces sp. MK37H. NCBI lineage: Bacteria > Bacillati > Actinomycetota > Actinomycetes > Kitasatosporales > Streptomycetaceae > Streptomyces > Streptomyces sp. MK37H. The sequence continues at coordinate 7,923 of NZ_JAAAYH010000202.1, forward strand.
GCGCTATCGGATCACCTGCCCAGGCCACGGTGTTGGAGGCTGACCCTCGCAGCAGGATTCTGGCGTATACCGGCGCGCTCCCGTGAAGGGCGTCACCAGCTAGTTCACCTCACGGTTCAGGCGGCCTGGCCCCCGCTGCGCGAGCAGGACCTGACCCCCGCCGGCCTCTGCCGCACGATCTCCGCGATGTCCAGGGCGTCGTGGAAGATCACCGCGTTCGTGAGCAGCGCGTTGAACTTCATCGCCTTCTCCTGCTCGATGGGGTCGTTGTCGGCGATGACGCCACGGTTGCCGAAGCCGATTCACTGGGAGAACCGGTTGAACGACTCAACCTTGTTGGTCGCCGCGGTCACCCGTCGGCGCGGCGGCGCGTCGGAGAGGTAGCGCAACAGCTGCACGGTGCGGATCACGCGGCCGACCTCGCGGAAGGACCTGCTTGTCTTCCTCCTGCGTGCCCAGCTCGATGGCCTCGGCCAGCCGACGGAACGGCAGCGCGCCCGCATACTCTCCCGCGGCGACCTCGGCACCGACCTCCTCACCACCGGCGACACCGAGGCCTTCCTTGCCTGGGCAGAACGCGTCCGCCCTCTGCTCGGGCCAGACGGCACAGCCGTACCGGACACGCTGCGCGAGCTGTACCGGAAAGTCCTCCAGGACACGCGCATCGGGCCCGGCTCGCTCCTGCGCCGCATGGCCGCCGACCCCGGGCCCGAGGCCGCGAGCGTATTCCGGCGAAACGCGGCGGACGCCGTAACTGCACGTCTGGCTCGGCTCAACAAGGTAGACGTCCAATCGGCCTGCGACGATTTCGCCCGCCTACTGTCCCGCACCCTTCCGTACACCGACTGCGTGGTCGGCGACGACCACGTACTGCTGCGCCTGCACGACGATCCACAGACGGCTCCTCTCCATCCCTTGGCCACAGCGGGTATGGACGCCTACATCTCCGGACCGCTGCGCCAACGGCCGCTCACCGAGGAAGCCGCCGACCAACCCCTAGGAGCACAACACAGGGCAGCGGCCAGGCCAAGAAACGCCAGGTAGTTGCGGGGATTGCGTTCGTAGCGGGGGTTGAGTCGGCGGTAGCCGGATAGCCACGACTATGGTGCGCTCGATGACCCAGCGGCGTCGCCCTAATCGTTCGCTGGACTCGATGCCTTTGCGGGCGATGCGTAATCCGATGCGCTTCCATCGAAGCCATCTGCGCAGGTCAGCCCGGTCGTAGGCTTTGTCTGCATGCAGGCGCTGGGGGAAAGCGGTACGTCGACCACGCCGCGTCGGTAGAGGACCTCGGCGAAGTTGGCACCGGCGTACGCCACGTCGATGGCGACCTGGCCGGGCCCGGGCTCGGGGACGGGAATGGTGGCGACGCGGAGCACCTCGGCGTCGCCGAACTCGGGGATGGTCACTGCCTTCATCATCTGCCTGCCGCTGTTGTCCATGCCCTCGATCGACCGCACGTCCGACCCCGCACTCCTGCGCCTACGCCGCTCGGCCGGGCAGGCGAGTCGGTGACACCGAAGCACTTTCATCAACAGCGGACACGGCAGCGGAAAGAGCGACGCCAACGACTCCCGCGATCGAGTCGACGGTGTCGACTACAACCAGGCCGCCACCGAGCGACTGTAGCCGTCGCCGCAGACTCCTGACCTGCCTTGGTCAGGCCCGTGGCCGACCTGGCCGACGCCGTGGTCGGGCTCACGGTCGGCCCAGCGGGGTTCATGGTCAGGGGCTGGCGCGGGTCCCCACTGCTCCCACGCGGGCGCGAGAGCGGTGCGGCACCCGGAGAGCGCGACAACCGGGGCGATCAGTAGAAGTGGCGGACGAAGACGTCCGACTTGCCGTTGGTGTCGCCGGGCACGATGTCGTCGGCCGCGGAATGGAAGACCACGTCGCGCCCACCGGCGCCGACCGCGTCGGTCCCGGCCGAGGCGGGCTGGTCAGAGACGATCTCGTCGGTGCCCGTCTCCAGATCGCGCAGCGTGAGCGACGGTCCGTTCGTGTCGTGTGGGGCGTACAGCAGATAGCGGCCGGTGGGATCGATGGCCACGCCCCGCACGTTCGGCACCAGTTGGTCGGTGCCCGAGCTCTCGTCGTGGACGTAGGTGTCGGAGCCCGAGAGGTAGACGACCTTGCTGCCGTCCCTGCTGAGCTGGACGAGTGTCGCCGCCTTGGACGGGCCCTCGATCGGGCCCGAGGAGGTGTCATCGGTCCGGTCCCACACGAAGACGTCCCCCGCCTGGCCGTCCTGGTACGCGACAAAGCGGCCGTCACCGCTGATGGACGGCCGGGCCGAGACGGTGTGGTCGAACTCGGCGACGGTCTCCGTGGTGTCGGCGCGCCAGTCCCGTACCTCGATGCGCTGCCGGGACGGCGGTCGATTGAAGGTGGCGACCTGGGCGATGTAGCGGCCGTCCGCGCTCAGCGACGGCTGGCTGCAGCTGAGGCCCGGGCAGTTGATGCCGATCGTGCTTCCCGAGCTCACCTGAGACAGGAAGGACTTCGTGTCTCTTTGCAACAGCCCCCAAAAGGCAACGTATTGCCCCTCACCGCTGATCACCGGGCCCTGATTCGTTGGGGTGATGCTGCTCATCAGCGTGGTCTGGATCGTCCGCTGGTCGCGGACGAACACCCTTTCCCATGTCACCGGGTTGGCGGGTGTGAGGTTCTTCGCCAACGACGAAAAGGCGATACGCCGACCGTCGGTCGTGATCGTGGCGCCGGCGGAGGCGCCGTCGCCCTGGGTGCCGTCGGTCGCGACACTGATCCGCTCGACCCCGGCTCCGCTGTCGCCCGCGACGCCCGCGGGCTCGGCCGAGGCGGCTCCGGGCAGCACCGCTGTGACCGCGCAGACCACGACCGCCGCGCTCAGGGCGGCCCGCACACGTCTGGTGGCGCTCCGGTTCGTGTTTCCCCTCATGTTCCCCCCAGTCAGGATCTGTCCCCCAGCTCCCCACTGGAGGTCCGCAAGCATGGAACCGCGATGGCGCTATGGGGACAATGCGTCACATGACGTATTGAGAGGCCCGGTTTCCGTCACGTGAGAGCCCCTCGGCGAGGCACCGGGTGCCCGAGCGCCAGAACGCGGCGTCGGTACGCTTCACGCCGTCCAAGTCCCGCCCGGTAAGAGCAGGGGATCGTCGCCTCGGGCGGATCCGCCCGAAGCGAGCGTTTCGAATTGCCGTCTCTTTACCAATTGCTCCAGGGGTGTAGTACTCCAGCTGTAGATCGCGATCATCATGTCTGGGCGGCTTGTCGCTGGTAGTGGCTGGCCTGGGATCGGGCCTGGTGGCGGCGTCGCCAGTGGGACCAGTGGAGCCAAGCGTTCACCCCCGCTCGAACTCGACGATTCCCCCCGGCTACGGGCCTTGATCCAGCTTCGACAGCACCGCTCGGTCACTCATTTGGCTTCACCCCTAATGCCTCCCCCATCTGGGCTACCTACCGTCGTTGCACGGCACCCCATCCACGGTGGAGGTGGACATGCGACGGAACCCGTCGCAGCAGACGACGACTCCGCAGACACGTCTCGGCCGCCGAATGGCCCTGGCGACTGTCAGCAGCTTGGCCGCAGGCTCCATCGTCCTCTCGTCGGGCTACACAGCCCTCGCCCAACCGACACCCACGCCTTCCGACACCCACAACCACCGAGCCTCCGGCTCCGGTCCCGCCGCCAGCTCCCGAGGACACTCACCCAACCGAGCCGCCCCCAGCCCAGCCGCCAGCTCCCGTCACGCCTCCGGCTCCGGCCGAGGGGGCCTGTACCCGCACGGTCGTGGAAGGGGACTGGTTGTCGAAGCTGGCGCTCAGGTACTTGGGTGCCGCGAGCAGGTGGCCTGAGATCTATGAGGCCAACCGGGCAGTGATCGAAGCAGCCGCGCGGAAGCAGCCCGGACCTCCCGTGAACGGAACGAGCGACCACGGGCACTGGATCTTTCCGGGAACCGTTCTCACCATCCCGGGATCAATGTGTACGAGCGCAGCACACTCACAGATCGCGCCGGAGCTGCCCAAGGTGCAACTAACGGAGGCCGCCGAACTCTGCGGCCATGCGATTTTTGATGCTGTCGGCGAGGAAACCTTCGGCTACCTCTTGAAGAGGTCCGGGTTGGTCTCGAAGAAGGTACTCCGGGTCGTCGACATCGGCGTGGGAGCAGTCATGCTGGAGACTCAGGCTGGACGGAGGGCCTGCGGCCATCGCCTGAATGATCACCGCCTCCGGGGCGGAGGCGGGTCTGTCGTCGATACCTGCCGACGGCGTCCCCGGCCGTCCAGCCAGGAAGACGGACGCATGCAGCCGTAGGTCGAGCAGTGTGCTGCCGGGGGCAGGGGCGCAGACGAGCGGCGTCGTCTGTGCTGCGCCCGTTTTCTGCCTGCGCGGAGAAGGCCGAGGACGAATCCGGCCTCTACAGCCGCGGCGCTGCCGGTACGACAGCGGCCGAAACCGCCGTGGGCTGGGCAGACTGACCGAGGCGATCGACTTCGGCGCCGGGCGATGTGATCTTTACGGCGTCCGTCGCTTCCAGGCCTGGGCATCGTTCACATCGTCGCCGCTAGCTGTGGTGGTCGGGTAGCCGGAGCCCATTACTGGGCCCCGGCTACCCGACCACCACACCTACGGGCTGCGCCCCGTCGCCCCTGCCGACTGGCCGGAACCACCAGCCCTCGACCCACGCCCCGACCTGCAGGGCCTCAGCGCCGACGACATCCACGAGGACTGGTGCGAGAGGCTCGTGCCGCGGCGGGTGGACGGCTGCCGCAATCAATGGCGGGAAAGAACGACAGACCACATCTCGGTCCCGTCGCCCGGCACGACGTCCGGGCCGTGCGCAGTGTGCGGGAACTTCTTGGTGGCCGGGCGCTCCTCGACCGCGACGATCCTCACGCCCGCCGCCCGCCGTCCACCGACATCGCGATCCCGGTGACGTAGGCCGCGGCGTCCGAGCAGAGCCAGACCGCGGCCGCCGCGGCCTCCTGAGGTGTGGCCATCCGGCCGAGCGGGGTGATCGCCTCCTGCATCGCGATCAGGTCGGTGCCGGCCGCCACCCGCTCGAACCCGGGTGTGCGGGTCGGGCCGGGGCAGACGGCGTTGACGCGGATACCGTGCGGCGCGTAGTCCACGGCGGCGACCTTGGTGAGCCCGACGACACCGTGTTTGGCGGCAACGTAGGCGGGGGCGGTCGGAATCGCGTACAGGCCGCCGTTGGAGGCGACGTTGACGATCGCGCCGCCGCCGCGGGCCTGCAGTGCGGGTAGTTCGTACTTCATGCACAGGAAGGTCCCGCCCAGGTTGACATGGGTCACCCGCTCGAACTCCTCCAGCGTCATCCGGTCGAGCTGCCGGTGGTGTGAGTCCAGGCCGGCGTTGTTCACGGCGAAGTCGAGGCCGCCGTACGTCTCGACCGTGCGCTGGACGGCTGTCCGGACCGCGTCCTCGTCGGCGATGTCGACGCGGACCGCCAGTGCCTCCCCGCCGTCCTTCCTGATCATTTTGGTGGTCTCGACCGCTGTGGTCTCGTCGATGTCGGTGACGGTGACGGTGGCGCCCTGCCGGGCCAGCTCGATCGCCGTCGCGCGGCCGATTCCGCTGCCGGCGCCCGTCACGAATCCGATCTTTCCAGAGAAGTTGCTCACGGTGACCTTCCGATGTAGTTACTCACGCCAGGCGATCGCTGATTCGCCCAGGCGGTCTTGTGCGGGTATCGCGACGGCCGCTGATCGATGTGCATGCCGGACGCGGTGGACTTCTTCGTCATGCGTCGGTTCCGGCCGCGGCCGGCTGCGCGGCCGCGGTCACGGTCGTCGGCGGGAACCTGCTCGCGCCCCGTGGACACCGGGGCTGTCACGTCGGCCGCCGGTCAGCTGAGGGGCACGAGGATGCCGTTGCCGTGCTTGCCCGTCTCCGCCTCGTCCAGCAGCAGCGCGGCCAGCGTGGTGCGGGAGATCCTGGGCGGCAGCAGCGGGCGCCGCAGCTCCGCCAGCGGCACGATGCGGCGGGTGGGACTGAGGGGGCCGTCCGTGACGTCCGGGGCGTGGAACACCGTGGCGCCGGCCTTCAGGGCGATCTCGTCGGCCTCGGCCTTCTCGGCCAGTTCCGATCCGACGAACACCCGCATCACCCCCGCGTAGATCAGCCCGCCGGACCGGCTCGACACACCCGCGCCCAGCGCTCCGAGCCATACCGTGCGGACGTTCGCCGCGGCGAGCCTCCTGGCCCCGGCGACCAGCGCGCCCGGGCCGTCGCCCTTGCCTATGCCGATGGCCGAGACGGCCACGTCGACGTCGGTCAGGTCGGGAAAGCTCTGCGGGGCGGTGACGTCGGCCTGCCGGATCTCGACCTGCCGCGGCGCGGGCACGGCGACCTTGGCCGGCGTGCGGACCAGGGCCACGACCTCGTGTCCGCGCTCCAGCGCCTGGTCGACGAGCGTGCCGCCGGTCCGGCCCGAGGCTCCGAGTACTGCGATGCGCATGATCATCCGCTCCTTGACTGAACACCCGTTGGTGACTTGAGTAAACACCTGTTGGTTATCGCTGTCAAAGTGAGGCGACCTGTAAGGTGAACATCTGTTGCTGGACCGTTCACCCTGGCCGGAAGGGGGCGAAGGTGTCGTCTCAGGAGTGGCCCGCTCCCCGTCGCCGCAATCCGCGCGGGCAGGGACAGGTGCTCAAGGCCCAGCTTGTGGACGCTGCGGCCAAGCTACTGGCCACCCTCGATCAACCGGAGACGCTGACGCTCCGGCAGGTCGCGCGTGAGGTCGGGGTGGCGCCGGCGAGCATCTACAGCCACTTCCCCGACCTGAGCGCACTGATCCAGCACGTGCTGCGGCTGCGCTATGAGGAGCTGGCCCGGCTGATGGACGCGGCCGCGCAGCCCGCCGCGAGCCCGCTGGCCGACCTCGTCGCCCGGTGCGCGGCCTATGTGCACTGGGGAGTCGACCAGCGCGGCCACTACCGCACCCTCTTCGGCGGCCGGATGCCTGCCGACCTCGTCCCTGGGACGGCCCACGGCGCCGGGGCCGAGCTGCTCGGCGCCGTCGTCGCCTCCCTGGCGGCCGCGGCCACCGGGGAGCGGAAGCGGTGCGCGGCGGATCAGCAGTGGCAGGCCGGACTCATGCTCTGGACCGCCCTGCACGGTTTGGTCAGCCTTTACAACGACCACGGCACCATCCCCTGGCCGCCCTTGGACGCTCTGATCACCGACCTGATCAGCCTGCACACCGGCCGGCCGGCGGCCGAGGTCGAGGCCCTCCTGCCGCAGGACGAGGGGGCATCCGGGGCTGCCGGTCTCCGAGGCACGTAAGGGCCGTGGCATCGGCATGGGCAACTGCTTCCGCCTCCTGTGAGCGGACGTGGCGCCGCGCCGGTGACCGGTGGGGCGATCATGCGTCTCCCCCGCCCTGGCGCGGCCGTCGGCCGTCCCTCACCGGACGAGGAGGTGAGGAGGCGCCGGATGTCATGCCGGCGAACCGCAGTCGACAGCCGACGTCGGCAAACGCGGTGCCTGCGCTGGTCGCCTCGAGCACTGCACGGCTTCGTACTGGTCAGATGCTGGTCAGATGCCCAGCACGCGCCGGGCGTTCAGATGGGCGATCTTCTCCTTCACCTCGGGTGAAAGGTCGCACTTCTCGATCGAGTCCACCGCTTCGGCGGTGGACTCGTACGGGTAGTCGATCGCGAACATGACCGCGTCGGCCCCGATGCTCAGCACGGCGGCCTGCACGGCCTCCGGGGCCAGTACCCCGCTCGTGGTGATCAGGATGTTGCTCCCGAAGTACTGCGACGGCATCCGCTCGAGCGGCGCGTCGACCTGGAGCGAGCGGTAGCGCGAGTCGAAGCGGGAGCGCTGGAACGGCAGGAACTCGCCGAGGTGCCCGAGGATCAGGGTTGCGGCGGGGTGCCGGTCGAACACTCCGGCATAGATCAGCCGCATGGCGTGGCCGCCGGTTTCGGCCTGCCAGCTCCAGCTGGCCCCGTACATCTCGGGCCGTCCGCGCATCACGTGCCAGTCGTCGCAGGGCAGCGAGCCGGGGTGCAGGTACAACGGCACACGGAGCTCTTCCAGCGCGCTCCACAGTTCCTCATATGCGGGATCATCCAGGTATCGGCCCTGCGTGTGGTCGTTGACCAAGGCACCTTTGAATCCGA
>NZ_JAAAYH010000203.1:0-16046 GCF_018035285.1 Streptomyces sp. MK37H
GAGGGGGCGGGCCGGTTCGGCCCGCCCCGCCTCGAAGGACCGCAGGAGGTGGGCGACCAGCCGCCGGGACGCGGCCGGTGCCGTTGCCGCGTCGCCGATGACACCTCTGTTGGCCAGGAAGACGAGACTCAGGTCGGACACGTCGAAGTCCTCGCGCAGCCGCCCCGCGGCCTTGGCGCGCCGGACCACCTCGGCGAAGCCCTCTTCGATCCGCAGCCGCTCCCGCTCGAAGCCGACCACGTCGGGAAGCGACGACAGCAAGGCGTCGTTGAACTCCCGGTCCTGCGTCTGCGAAGCACACACCGTCTCGATGGTCCGGCGGAAGGCCCGCCACGCGTCGTCGTCGGCAAGGGCGTCGTCGACGATCGCCGCACAGGCGGCGAACTCGTCCGAGAACACCTCCGTGACCAGCGCCTCCCGGGTGGGGAAGCGCCGGTAGAGCGTGGCCACCCCGACCCCGGCATGACGGGCGATGGTGGCCATCGGCACATCGAGCCCACGCGAGACGAACAGCGCCCGGGCCGCCTCGAGGACGCGCCTGCGGTTGGACGCCGCGTCGGACCGCAACCCCGGACTTCCGGTGTCCCGAACACCGGTGGCGGGCGCTATATGAGAGACGTGAGCAGGCATGTTTCTCACCTTACGCCGACCGGGCGGTTTCTCCCTTTGCGCGCATTAGCGTGACGGCAACCCCGATGTGCGAAAGGGACGATGAGGGCGATGAGCGAGATGCGCGCGGCGCTGTACGACCGGTACGGACCTCCCGAGGTGCTGTACGAGGGCACACTGCCGAAGCCGGTGGCCGGTCCGGGCGAGGTGCTGGTCCGAGTGCACGCCACAAGTGTGAACGGCGGCGAGCTCTCGGGCCGGGCGGGCAAGCTGAAGCTGGTGACCGGGCGGAAGTTCCCGCAGGGCACCGGCATCGACATCGCCGGGGAGATCGCCGAGGTGGGCTCATCCGTGCGCCATCTCGCGGTGGGCGAGCGGGTGTGGGGGGCGATGCCGCACCTGACGTTCGGGGCGGCCGCCGAATACGTCGCCGTCCGGCCCCGCCAGCTCTCCTACGCCCCCGAGAGCCTCGATCTCGTCCGGGCCGCGGCCCTGCCCGCCGTCGGCACCACGGCCATCACGGCGCTGCGCGACAAGATCGGCCTGATGAGCGGCGAGCGGCTGCTGGTGCGGGGCGCGGCCGGCGGTGTCGGCAGTGTCGCCGTCCAGCTCGGACACGCGCTCGGCGCCCATGTCACCGCGCTCGCCGGGGCGAAGACGCTCGACCTCGTCCGGGAGCTCGGCGCCGATGAGGCGCATGATTACCGGACCACCGGCCCGGCCGCCCTCGGGCCGTTCGACGCCGTGCTGGACACGGTGGGCACCGAGCTCGGCGCCTATCGCGGGCTGCTGGCGCCCGGCGGGCGCATGGTGGCCATCGCCTTCGACACCGACCGCCCGCTGTCCTCGCTGGGCTCCATGCTCCTCTCCACCGTGCACGGCTCACGGCGGGTGCGGTTCTTCACGGGAAACCCCCTGCACCAGCTCTTCGCGGACCTCACCGCGTATGTGGAGAACGGGGCGATCCGGCCGGTCGTCGACACCGTCCATCCGCTCTCCGGCATCGCGAAGGCCCATCGCGCCATGGAAGCCGGCGGTGTCCGCGGCAAACATGTCATTCAGGTGAAATGAGGCCATAAAACAGAGAAACGCCCCGGCTGCCTTGACGGCCGGGGCGTTTCTCGGCGTATATTGGGGGTTTCCTTTGCCATTGTGTTCATGGCATGGGGAAACCTGATGAAGTCATCGTATCCCGGCGGGAGTCGAATTGTCAAACGAGGAATGGGACCGTGAGCAAGAATTCCTTGATCTGCTCAACGGGCGCCTCGCCGAGCTCAGGGCACGAGCCGAGGAGTCGGTGACCGAGGCCCTGTCCTTGGAGGGCACCACCTTCCAGGCGCGGCTGGAGCGCGATGTGCTGGTGGCCGAGCGGTCCGGGCTGCTCGCCGCGTTCGAGGCGGGGGAGCGGGGGCTGTGCTTCGGCCGGCTGCTGTTCCGCGACGACCGCGACTACCACATCGGCCGCATCGGCATCCGGCGCGATGACGCGGACCGCACCCCGCTGGTCATCGACTGGCGGGCCGATGTGGCCCGTCCGTTCTACCTCGCCACCGGGCACACCCCCATGGGGCTGCGCCGCAGGCGCCACATCACCACCGAGGGACCCAAGGTCACCGGGCTGCACGACGAGATCCTGGACCTCTCGGACACCATACGGACCGGGCATGAGGGTTCCGACGCGGACGCCGTGCTGCTCGCCGCGCTCGACGCCGCCCGCACCGGCCGGATGCATGACATCGTGCAGACCATCCAGGCCGAACAGGACCAGATCATCCGCGCCCCGCACCACGGCGTCCACGTCGTGGAGGGCGGCCCCGGCACCGGCAAGACCGTCGTGGCGCTGCACCGCGCCGCGTATCTGCTCTACGCGCACCGGGAGTCGCTGGCCCGCCGCGCGGTGCTGATCGTCGGACCCAACCCGGCGTTCCTCGGTTACATCGGCGAGGTGCTGCCCTCGCTCGGCGAGACCGGTGTGCTCCTGGCCACGCTCGGCGAGCTCTTCCCCGGTGTGACGGCGACCGGCACCGACACCCCCGAGGCCGCCGAGGTCAAGGGCCGCGCGGAGATGGCGGATGCCCTGGCCCGCTTCGTACGGGACCGGCAGACGGTGCCCGACCCCGCGATCGTCATCGAGCACGACGACGGCGATCTGGTGCTGGACAAGGACATCGCGTCCGAGGCGGGTCACAAGGCACGGGAGACCGGGCTGCCGCACAACCTCGCCCGTCCGCACTTCGCCTTCCGTGTCATCGACGCCCTCACCGACCAGCTCGTGGACCGGATCGGTGCGGACCCCTTCGGCGGGCCCAACCTCCTCGGCGCGGACGACGTCGCCCAGCTCGGCAAGGCGATCGCGGTCAACCCCGAGGTGCACGCGGCCATCGCGGAGCTGTGGCCGGCCCTCACCCCGCGGCAGCTCGTGGCCGACTTCCTCGCCGACCCCGTCCACCTCGCCGACGCCGACGCCGCCGCGATCCGCCGCACCGACGGCGAATGGACCCCCGCCGACGTGCCGTTGCTGGACGAGGCGGCCGAACTGCTCGGCCATGACGACGCGGCGGCCCGCGCCGCCGCGGAGGCCGAGCGCCAGGAGCGCATCGAGTACGCACAGGGCGTGCTCGACCTCTCCTACGGTTCCCGCACCCAGGAGTTCGAGGACCGTGAGGACGAGGAGTCGGAGGTGCTGGCCGCCCACGACCTCATCGACGCCGAACGGCTGGCCGACCGTGCCGAGGAGCGCGACCACCGCAGCGCCGCCGAACGCGCCGCCGCCGACCGTACCTGGGCCTTCGGCCACATCATCGTGGACGAGGCCCAGGAGCTGTCCGCGATGGCGTGGCGGCTGCTGATGCGGCGCAGCCCGACCCGTTCGATGACCCTGGTCGGCGACCCCGCGCAGACCGCGGAGCCGGGTGGCTGCGGCTCCTGGTCCTCGATCCTGGAGCCGTATGTGGGCGACCGCTGGGAGCACAGCCGGCTCGGCGTCAACTACCGCACCCCGACCGAGATCATGGACGTCGCGGCGCGGGTGGCCCGTACCGTCGACCCCGCCTTCCAGCCGCCGCGCTCGGTCCGCGCCACCGGGGTGCGGCCGTGGGCGGAGCACACCGGCGATCTGCCCGGCGCGGTGGCCGCGGCCGTGGCGCGGGAGACCCGCACCGAGGGCCGTCTCGCGGTGATCGCCCCGAAGGACCGCCATGACGCGCTGTCAGCCGCCCTCCCGCAGGCGTCCACCGGCCGGTCCCCGGACCTGACCAGCGCGGTGGTGCTGCTCGACCCCCGGCAGGCCAAGGGGCTGGAGTTCGACACCGTGATCGTGGCCGAGCCCGCGGAGTTCGGCACCAGCGACCTCTATGTGGCGCTCACCCGGGCCACCCAGCGGCTGGGTGTGGTGCACACCGGGCCGCTCCCGGAGGGCCTGCGCGACCTGGCCGGTGTGGCGGATCCGGCCGACCTGCCCGACGCGGCTGGTCACGAGGCGGCCGACGGCTCCGAGGGGACGGTGATGTCCCGGAACCCCGTCCGGGCGTCCTCGGTGTAGGCGCCGACGCTCCCCGCCGTGGACGGCCACGTATCACCCGGGCCCTGCCCGGGGAAGGCCCTGTCCCGATGGGAGCGCCGAGGCGGGCGACCGCGGGGGTCACCGCCGCGGTCGCCGTCCCGACCGGATGCGACCGGGCCGGTATCCGGCCCGCCGCCCCGTACTCCTGGACCGTCAGCGAGCGCGCGGCGGCGGACGAGCAGTCGGCCGCGTATGAGGCGCTGCTGACCGCCTTCGACGGCCGGCCGTGGTGGGCCGGGGTGTGCCGGTGGATGTGGGACGACTGGCCGGACAGCGGCGGGACCGCCCCACGGCTGGCCCGCACCCGCCATGGGAAACCCGCCGAGCAGGTGCTGCGCCGTTGGTGGCGGGGGCGCCCCCGGGGGTGTGGTCAGCCGTCGTGGGTCACGAGGAGCAGTTCTCGCTGGATCCGCTGGAGCTCACCCGCAGCGCTCCGCCGGAGGTGTTGGCGCTGTCGGCGAGGCAGTAGCCGGACACGTTCTGGACGATGACGTCCGCCGGACTGTCGCTGCCGCGCTGTGCGGTGAGGTGATTGAACCGCAGCGCGCTCCCGGAGTTGGCGACGACCGCCGGACGGCCGTCGTTCTTGGCGAACCGCACCGAGCTGTCGTTGAAGGTGATGTGGTCCGCGTTGTGCAGATACCAGCCGAAGGCGGGGCGGGTGCCGATGCTCTTCGGGTTGTAGTCGTCGGAGTCATTGCTGGGAACACCGGTGGACATGGTGCCGTTGCCGCCGGGCACGGTGAGATTGACGTTGTTGAAGGTCACACCGCTGATGTGATTGCCGCCGGACTCACCCCACAGTGTCGGGCTGAAGGAGGGGGTGTTCCCGGTCCCGGTGATGTTGTCGTAGGTGATGTCGCTGATGTGGCCGACTCCCGGATTTCCACCACACCGTTTTCTCGTCCCGATCTTCTGCATGATGGGGGAGTGCACATTGGTCATGGTGATGTCGCGGTAGTGCACATCGGAGATGTTGGCACCGTCCATGGAAACCATACCGAGCCCGGACTTGTCCGCACCGGTGATGGTGATGTCCTGGAAGTTGTAGTCCGAGAAGTCACCACAGGTCTCGGAGCCGAACATCAGGGCGTTGCAGCACTTCGCGGAGAGATGTGAATCGGTCACCTTCACATGGCCGTTGGACAGCTTGGCACCCAGGGCGTAGTCGCTCTTGAAGGCGAGCGCGTCGTCGTTGGCGGCGATATCGGCATGGGTGATGGTCACATTGGTGGTGCTGATGATGTTCCAGCCGTCACGGTCGCTCGCCGTGTCGATGGTGAGATGGTCCGAGGTCACGTTCTCGCAGCCGTTGATGAGGGCCGCGAAGTGGCCACCGCGCCGCAGGGTGATCCCGTCGAGGGTCAGCCCGTCACAGCGGGTCAGCGAAATGATCTTGTCTGCCTCGCCGGAGTCGGGGTTCCCGGTGATGAGGTTGCCCGCGCCGTCGATGGTGCCCGAACCGGTGAACCCGATGTCGGTGAGCTTGTCGCCGTAGAACATCGCGTTGTGGAAGTGGCTGTGGCCGTAGTCCTGGTAGTCGTCGTTCGGATTGGACTCGGGCTTGTCGTAGGTGTCCGCGCTCGAACCGAGGATCGTGGCCCCGGAGTCCAGCTGGAGGGTCACCTCGCTCTTGAGGTGGACGGTGTTCTTGGACTTGTACTGTCCGGACGGGAAGCGGACGATTCCGCCCCCGGCGCTGTTGGCCGCCGTGATGGCCTTGTCGATGGCGGCGGAGTCATTGGACGAACCGTCGGCCTTCGCGCCGTAGTCCATCACGCTGAACACCGGTGCCGCGGTGGTGGCCGTCTCCTGCGCGGGGGCGGCGGCCGCCTGGGGCACTTGCGATAACCCGAAGACGGTGGCGAGGGCGAGCGCCGCGCCTGCGGCGAGTCTCTTCATCTCTCGTTCTCCTTCTCCTGTGGAGCCGTGGAGATCCGACGTGTTAGAAGGTCTGGACCTGCTTGAACTGCGAGAATCCCTCCGGTCGGGCGACTTGCGTCTGCTCCGGACCAGAAAGGTAGGATCTCTCTCCTTCTGTGGAAGGTAACAGGAGGATCCGAGCTGTCAATGGCCTCAGCCGCCACGACCGCCTCCCCGGCCGTCGATCGCCTACGATCCCGCTGTGGCCCCCTTCCGTATCGAGCGGCGCTCCCCACTGCCCGTCGACCAGGCCTGGCGACGGCTCACCGACTGGCCGCGCCACGGCGCCCATGTGCCGCTGAGCGGCGTCACCGTGCGCCCGGCGGGGCCGACCCGGGTGGGCACCGTGGTCGTGGTACGCACGGGCGTCGGCCGCGCCGGATTCGACGACCCCATGGAGGTCGTGCGCTGGGACCCGCCCACCGGGGACACTCCCGGCAGCTGCAGGCTGGAGAAGCGCGGCTCGGTGGTCCTCGGATGGGCCGAGATCGAGGTGCGCCCCCAGGACGGTGGATCCGAGGTGGTATGGCGCGAGGAGGTGCGACTCCGGGGACTGCCCCGGCTGTTCGACCCGCTGACGGTCTGGTCCGGCTGCCTGCTCTTCGGCCGAGTGGCCGACGCATTGCTCAAGGGGTGACGACCGCCCCGCTTCCGCCGGTGGCCCCGTCCCTGCTGGGTGCCCCGGCTCGCGGTGGCCCTGCTCCCGGCGGTGGCTCCGTTCCCCGCCGGGCGGCTCAGCTCTGAGTGGCCCGAGTGGTACGGCGTTTGACAACCGATGGCGGGGTCGATCATCCAGGCTCATCGCTGGGCAGGGATACGCCGGGCGCCACGGGCTTGCCCCGCGCGCGGCACACCACCCCGGCATCACCGCACGGCACCGCACCGCCCCGAAGGCCCGACCCCCGAACGCCCCGGAGGAGATGTCCCATGCGCAGTCGCGCCAGAACCATGGCACCCGGCAGGGTGTTGTTCACCCTCCTCGCCCTGCTGTTGCCCACCGGCGCGTCCGCCACCGCGTCCGCCACCGCCACCGGGCCGCTGTCGGTCGTCACTCCGCGCCCGCAGGAGATGTCCCGCATCGGAGCGGACGTCCATGTCCCCTCCCGCGTCCGCCTCGTCATATCGGACGGTGTGGACCGTCCGACCCGCGATCTCGTCACCTCCGTGCTGCGCGGCGCGGGGGCCTCGCGGATCCAGGACGGCCCCGGGCCGAAGCTGACCGTGACCGTCGGACGGATCGCCGATCCACGGGTCGCGAGGGCGCTTCGGGCAGCCGGGGGCAGGGTGCCTGGCCGGCTGCCCGCCGAGGGCTACGCACTCGCCGCGGGACGCGGATCGGTGGCGCTCGCGGGCGCCGACCCGGACGGGACGTACTGCGCGGCGCAGACGCTGCGTCAGCTCGTCTCCGGCCACCGCGCGATCGCGTCCGTCCCGGTCACCGACCATCCGCTGAAGGCGGGGCGCGAGCGAGCGGCCCTGCGGGAGCCGCGCCCGTACGCCCGGCTGCTCGCCGCCGCGCCCGAGCGCATCAGAGCCGGTGTCGCGGACCGGGGATTCGTGGCGGAGTGCGCGCCCTGGCTGGACGCGCTGTCGCTGTGGGGGCGCGCCTTCGAGCGCACCCTGGACGCGCTGGGCGCCCGTCTCGACGGCCATGACGCCCAGGCGGCGCGGTGGTTCGCCGAGGCGGCGGCCGACGCGCGGCGAGCCGGGGAGATCCGCACCATCCCCGGCGAGACCCGCCCCGAGGGCCCGGTACGCATCGCCGACGGAGTCCTCGACACCTTCATCACCCAAGCGCCCAAGCGCCCAAGCGCCCAAGCGCCCAAGCCGCCTGAACCGTCGAAGCGGTTGTATTTGCCACCCTTGGGACTGGTGACGCTCGGATGATTCTGCAATACGCTCCGTAGTATGGGGGTGCCGGGGGAAGGTACGGAGCGAGGGACCGCGGTAGTGATCGGCGGAGGTCTCGCCGGGCTGCTGGCCGCATGGGCGCTGCGGGGATATGCCGAGCGCATTGTCATAGTCGAGCGTGACCGCTATCCCGAGGGGCCGGCGTTCCGCTCGGGCGTTCCGCAGGCGCGCCACGCGCATCTGCTGCTCGAGGCCGGGCATCGGGCGCTGGAGGAGCTGATGCCCGGCGCACGGGAGGAGTTGCTGGCCGCCGGGGCGGTGCGGGTGCCGATGTCGGGCGTGCGCTGGCTCAGTGCGGCCGGGTGGCTCGCGAAGTACGAGAGCGAGGTCGCGTTCCTCTCCTGCACCAGACCGCTCCTCGACCATACGGTGCTGCGCCGGGTGCGCGCCGAGTCCGCGGTGCGATGGCTGGAGAACACCGACGTCGTCGGACTCCTCGGCGCCCCGGGCGAGCTGACGGGCGTCCAGGTCCGGGCGCGGGGCGATGCCCGCGCCCGGGTGCGCGAGCTGCGCGCGGAGATGGTGGTCGACGCCTCCGGGCGCACCTCCTCGGTCCCCGCCTGGCTGGCCCGGCTGGGCTGTCCGCCCGCCCCCGAGGAGCGCGTCGACGCGGGGGTGTCGTACGCCAGCCGGATATACCACCGCCCCGCCGGGGCGGATCCGGGCTTCGACGCGCTCTATCTGCAGACCAAGGCCCCCGACGCGCCCAGGCTCGGCGTGGTGCTGCCCGTGGAGGGCGGCCGGTGGATCGCCAGCGTCGGCAGTATGCGGGGAGCGCAGGCCGAGCCGGGTGCGTCCGGTTTCGACCGGCAGCTGCGTCTGCTGCGGGACCCTAGCCTGCACGAGCTGCTGGCCGGGGCCGAGCCGGCCGGTGCGGTCCGCGGCTTCTGGCCCGGCCCCGGCGTGCGGCGTCACTACGAGCGCCGGGCGCCGCGGGGGCTGGTCGTCATCGGTGACGCCGTGTGCACCTTCAACCCGGTCTACGGCCAGGGCATCACCGTGTCCGGGCTCGGCGCCCGCGCCCTGCGGGCCGCCGCCGAGCGCCACGGCGGCATCGGCCACCGTACGGCGCACGCCGCCCGTAAGGGCATCGCGGCCGCCACGGACACCGCGTGGATGCTGTCCTCCAGCGAGGACGTGCGCTTCCCCACCACCACGGGCGGCCCCGCCGGAGTGGGGGTACGGGCCCAGCACCGCTATCTGGACCGGGTCATCCGGCGTGCCACCGTCGACCCGGGGGTCTGCAAGGCCCTGCACGAGGTGATGTCGATGGTCGCCGCGCCCACCGCGCTGATGCGCCCCGCCGTCCTCGGGGCGGTGCTGCGCTGGGGAGGGGGCGGCCGACCCGCATCCCCCTAGTGATCGTCGCGGATCACGGACGGTGCCGGTCGGCCGTCCTAGCATCGGCAGCATCCGGGTGTTGTGAGGCCACCCGCACCCATGCCCCGACGACATGTCAATGGACCAGACGGCCCCATCAGGAGCACAGCGTGCGAGCGACTTTTGCGGATTTCACCATCGATCCGCCTCGATTCGGCAATGGCACGGCCCGGTACATACGGTGCCATCCCGACCGGGACCGTCTCGCGATCGGCGCGGGCGGACGTGTCGAGCTCGACTTCGCGCTGGACGGCGGCGAACTGCCGGAGCAGCTGACGCTGACCCTGGTCGCGCGGGTCTCACCGCTGGGGGAATCCCTGGGATGGGCGCCCATCGACATCACCGTCAACGGGCATGCGGTGATCTCGCGGTTCACCGTGCCCGGTGGCGCCCGCCCCCGGGAGGTGCCCTTCGCGCTCCCCGGCGAGGCGCTGGTGGCGGGCCTGAACACGCTGTGCGTCCGCGGCTGCGCCGAGGCGCGCGGCCTGCTCTGGCTGTACCGGATCAGCGTCGAGCCGTCCCGCATCTGCGCCCGTATGCACCTCATGGCGGAGGAGCGGTCCGCCGAGGCGGCGGTGTGCGCCTACCGCACCGAGTGGCGCGCCCCGGGCTCCGCCGAATGGCGGCCCGCCCCACGGCTGCTGGTCCATCTCGACCGGGGCGAGGGCTCGCTGCCGGTCCGGCTCGCCTGGCGCGGGCAGGACGGCGCGGAGGCGTCGATCGGCTTCCAGCCGGCGATGACGGAGTTCTACGGACACCGCCGGGCCGCCGACGGCACGCTCACCGAGTACCGGGGGGTGCTGGAGGGCCGCTCACCGCTGCGGGACAGCGCGCTGGAGGAGGTGATGCACCGCTTCCGCACGGTGGAGGGCTGTGGGTCCGCGGGGCCGGGCCTCCGCCAGGAGCTGCGCCTGCTGATCGAGGACGGGGGGCCGCCCGTCGAGCGGGTCATCTGGGGCGATCCATCGGGCCACTCGGGCACGGTGTCGCTGCTGGCCGCCGAGCCCGGCCCGGAGGCCGAGGTGACCGACCTGGTCACCAAGGTCCGGGCGCACAGCGAGTTCGCCGAGATGGGCGAGGTCGCGGAGAACCTGCTGCACGACTCATGGCACAAGTGGCTGGGCCATGGCGACCGCGCCTGGCTGGAGTTCACCCTGCGGCGGCCGGTGGCCGTCGGCCACTACGTCCTGACCTCGGCCAATGACGTCCCGGGCCGCGACCCGAAGGACTGGACCCTCAAGGGCTCGAACGACGGGGAGCACTGGGTGGACCTGGACGCCCGCGTCGAGGAGAGCTTCGCGCACCGCCATCAGCCCCGGGGATTCACCTTCGCCGCCACCACGGCCTACCGCCACTACCGCCTGGAGATCACCCGGAACGCGGGGGAGGACCAGATCCAGCTCTCCCAGGTCCGCCTCTTCACCTCCGCCCCCCAGCCGAAGGGCTTCATCGGCCACTACCAGCGGGCGGGCGAGGCGCCCACCGGATACCGCGGCACATCGGTGTCGGCCGCCCCGGAGCCGGGGTCCGTGACGGCGCCGCCGCGGACCGTCGAGCAGTGGCGGTCCTATCTGGCGGAGTACAGCGCGACCATCCTGCGGGTGGCCGACGAGGAGGAGCTGAGCGAGGTCGACGACGAGCAACGGGCGGCCGGGTGGCTCGGGTTCGAGGGCGCGGACGAGGAGAGCATCCTCGCCCTGGAGGAGCGGCTCGGCACCCGGCTCCCGCCGAGCTACCGCACCTTCCTGGGCGCCTCCGACGGCTGGCTGAACATCAGCCCGTTCATGTGGCGGATGCGCCCGGCCAAGACCGTCGGCTGGCTGCGCGAGGCCGACCCCGAGACCTGGAGGGTCATCCGGGGCGGCGAGGGCGAGGGCTGGGACGACACCGCGTTCATGGACCGGGCGCTGCTGGTCTCCGAGGAGGGCGACGCCCAGCACTGGCTGCTGGACCCCGCCGATGTGTCCGAGGACGGGGAGTGGGCCGCGTACATCTGGGCCAGCTGGTATCCGGCCCTGGGGGACCGGCACGCCTCGTTCGCCGAGCTGGTCGCCGAGGAGCGCGACGGCTTCGAGGACCAGGCGGCCCATGAGGTGCGCATGGGGCGTCCCGGGACCGCCGAGGATCTGCTGGCCGAGGGCAGGGCGCAGGCCCTGCGGGGCGAGGTGCGCAAGGCCATGGCCACCTTCGAGCAGGCCGCGGTCAAGGGCTCGGGCGCCGGTGCGTATCTGGGCATCATCCTGGGGGCGTTCCTCGACATCAGCGCCGCCCACCACTGGATACGCACCGGCATCCTCGGGGACCCGCGCGTCCTCGAGGCGATCGGCATGGAGCAGTTACGGGCCGAGGCCGCCCCGCTCTATCTGCGCTGCGCGGCCGAGGAGTGGACCGGCGCCCCCGGTGGCTATCTCTCGGCCCTCGGCGACATCCTGCCGCGGCTCCCCGACGGCGTGGACGGTGTCGTGGGCGCGGGCGGTGCGGCCGCGAGCGGCGCCGCCACCGAGAGCGACGACACCGCCGCCTGGATGGCCCGGGCCGCCGCCTTCGCCCCGCCCGCCCTGCCCGAGTCCCGCACCTTCCAGCAGGCCCTGGACCTGGCCAGGGCGCTGGCCGACCGCGGCGCCACCGATCAGTCCTGGGCCGTGATCGAGGCCGCCCTGCCGCACTGGCACTGCGACTCCCCGCACCGCATCGCCCCGGTCGTGCTGCTCACCGATCCGGCATTCCGCGAGGTGGTCACCCCGGCCCGGGCCCGTCGCGTCGTCACCACGCCCCGTGGGGAGTTCCGCGAGTAGCGCCTGACCTCCTATAGCCCGGCCCTCCTCCGACCCGCCCCTCCTCCGACATGGCCTCCTACCGCCGGCCGTCCGCCGCCGGAAGGCCGTCCAGGAGGGTGCCGAGCGCGGCCGTGACCAGCGCGCACACCTCGTCCGGGTCCGCGTCCGCCAGCGGCTCCTTGCCCACCAGCACCCGCATCGTCCCTATGCCGAGCAGCCAGGACAGGGCCAGATCCGCCCGCAGTTCGTGGTTGTCGGCGCTGGACAGGGAGGCCAGCACCCGCGCGTAGTCGTCACTGATGGCGCGCACCGCCGTACCGATCTCGTCGCCGCTGTCCACCGAGCGCAGCAGCGTGGCCAGCGCGCGGCCGCCCGGTTCCCTGCCGCCGTGGCCCAGCAGCCCGCGCAGGGCGGCCTCCAGCAGCTCATGGGGTGGGGTGGTGCGCAGCTGCTCCTCCCCGTTGTGCGCGATCACCTCGCCGAACAGCGCTCTCTTCGAACCGAAGTAGCGGAACAGCAGCGCCTGGTTGACCCCCGCGCGATCGGCGATGTCCCGGACCGTCGCCCGTTCGTAGCCCCGCTCGGCGAACAGCGCCGCCGCGGCCTCCAGCAGCCGCCGACGTGTGTTCCGCGCGTCCCGGCGCTGCCCCTCGGACACGGTCGTCCCCATCACGACACCCCTCTCGTCTGCCTCCGGCGATTTCCCTCCGGCCAGTCAGATCAACGGCGCAAAGGGGCCGTTGACCGTACCAGCCGCCGCCTCCTAGCTTTGTAAGCACGTGCTTACGCAAGGGAGGTCACGGTGACCACAGCGGAGACGACACCCATCGCCTATCCCTTCAATTCCGCCGAGGGGCTCGCGCTCAGCGAGGCGTACGACCAGGCCAGGAACCACACCGGATTACTCCGGGTGCGCATGCCCTACGGTGAGCCCGCCTGGCTGGCCACGCGGTACGCCGACGCCCGGCTGGTGCTCGGGGACCGGCGCTTCAGCCGGGCCGCGGCGCTCCACCACGACGAGCCACGGCAGTCCGAGGGCCGGCGCGACAGCGGCGGCATCCTGACCATGGACCCGCCCGACCACACCCGGCTGCGCACCCTCGTCGCCAAGGCGTTCACCGTCCACCAGGTGGAGAAACTCCGCCCTTGGGTCCGGCAGTTGACCCATCACCTGCTCGACGGCCTCGAGGCCGCGGGGCCACCCGCCGATCTCGTGGACCGCTACGCCCTGCCCATTCCGGTCGGGGTCATCTGCGCCATGCTCGGCGTCCCGGAGGAGGACCGGTCCAAGTTCCGCGCCTGGAGCGACGCCGCGCTGTCCACCAGCTCCCTGAGCGCCGACGAGTTCAACCGCAACACCGATGAGCTGCGCGCCTATATGGCCGGGCTGATCGAGGACCATCGCATCCGCCCGCGGGACGACATCATGACGTCGCTGATCGAGGCGAGGGACGCGGGCGACCGGCTGTCCGAGCTCGAGCTGGTCGATCTGTGCGTGGGCATCCTGGTGGCCGGGCACGAGACCACGGCCACCCAGATCCCCAACTTCGTGCTGACGCTGCTGGACCACCCGGACGAACTGCGTCGGCTGCGCGAGGAGCCCGCCCTGCTCCACGGCGCCGTCGAGGAGCTGCTGCGCTTCGTCCCGCTGGGCATGGCCGCGTCCTTCCCCCGCTACGCCACCGAGGACGTCGAGGTGGGCGGCACCCTGGTGCGCGCCGGGGAGCCCGTGCTCGTCGCCGTCGGCTCGGCCAACCGCGACGCGCTGCGCTTCGACGAGCCGGGCACCCTGAACGTCGCCCGCCCCGCCACCCAGCACCTCGGCTTCGGCCACGGTGTGCACCACTGCCTGGGCGCGCCCCTGGCCCGGCTGGAGCTCCAGGAGGCGCTCGGCGCGCTGATCGCCCGCTTCCCGAACCTGCGGCTGGCCGGGGATGTGGAGTGGAAGGGCCAGATGCTGGTCCGCGGGCCCCGAGTCATGCCCGTCGGGTGGTGAGCCGGATGACCTGGAAGGCGGAGGTCGACGGCGGCCGGTGCATGGCGTCCGGCATGTGCGCCGGCATTGCCCCCGACCTGTTCGCCCTCGACGAGGAGCACGCCCGGCCGCGACGCGAGGAGGTTCCGGAGGAGGAGCGGGTGCTGGACGCGGCGGACTCCTGTCCCGCGCTGGCGATCACCATCCGCGACGGCACCACGACCGTCGGACCGCGTCCCTGAACCCTGTCCGGGAGACTCCGCGTCAGGACTTCTGGGCGACGCCCGCCCAGAAGGACACCTCTTCGTCGGTCACATCGCCGGTCTCCACATGGGAGTCCCTTTCGGCCAGGTCGGTCCGCCAGCGGTGCGGCACCTCCAGGCCCGGCTCGACCAGCTCCAGACCGGTGAAGAAGCGCTCCACCTCGTCCCTGGTGCGGATCTTCCCCTGGATGCCACCGCTGTGGTAGATCTGCACGGTCTTCTGGGTGGCCTCGGGGTCGAAGTCCGGGGTGATGTGGCTCAGCACCAGGAAGGAGCCGGGGGCGAGCGCGTCGACCAGCCGCTGGACGAGGTCGTACGGGCCCCACTCGTCGGGGACGAAGTGCAGGAGCGAGACCAGGCTCAGCGCGACCGGCCGGGAGAGGTCCAGCACCTCGGTGAGGTCGGGCGAGGCGAGGACGGCCTCGGGCTCGGTGATGTCCCCGTGCACATAGGCGGTGCGGCCCTCGGGGTGGCTCTTGAGCAGGGCCTGGGCATGGGCGAGGACGATGGGGTCGTTGTCCACGTAGACGACCCGGGACTCCGGTGCGATGCCCTGGGCGATCTCGTGCAGATTCGGCCGGGTGGGAATGCCGGTGCCGATGTCGAGGAACTGGCGGATGCCCCGCTCGTCGGCGAGGAACCGGATCGCGCGGTGCATCCAGGCCCGGTTGGTCCTGGCGGCGATCATGACACCGGGCCACAGGGTGAGCACCTTGGCCGCGGCTTCACGGTCGGCGACGTAGTTGTCCTTGCCGCCCAGGAAGTAGTCGTACATCCGGGCGCTGTGCGGTCGCCCCTGGTTGAGAGGGGTGTTGGGGGGCTCCGGCCCGCTTCCGGTCTGGGATGCTACCCCTTGCGCGGTCACGTGGTGTTCTCCTCCGTATCCGGGCGCGATCCCTCACGCCGCGGCCGACTGTTCAAAGGATGGTAACCGCGTGACCGTACGGGGAAGTTGAGGGGCCCGGTGCGGCCGGCACCATCACGCGCCGGCCGCGCCGCGTTACGAGGCCCGGGTCAGGAGGCCGCGTTGTCCATGCGTTCGCGCAGGCTGCGCGGCCGCATATCGGTCCACACCTCGTCGACGTAGGCGGAGCACTCGTCCTTGGTGCCCTCCTTGCCGACGGGGTGCCAGCCCTCGGGCACCTCGAGGTCGGCGGGCCACAGCGAGTACTGGTCCTCGTCGTTGCGCAGCACCTGGTAGCGGGCGTTGTCGTCCATGATCGTTCTCTCCTGTCGATGATCGGTCAGATCGGAAATGGTCGGTGAAGTGCCGGATGGCGGTCAGTCGGTCGGCCGCCCGGCCTCATGGCGGCGGGACAGCGTGCGCAGGGTCGGGCTGACGGTGGCCAGGACGGCCGCGCCGGCCATCCCCGCCGAGCAGAGCAGGATCGCCCGGTCGCCCGGCAGGGCCTGGGCGAGCGATCCGCCCATCGCGGGGCCCGCCGCGCCCGCAGCACCGCAGGCCAGGACGAGTGTGCTGGTGAGCCTGCCGCGCAGTACGTCCGGGGTGCGCAGCAGTTGGTCGGTCATGATCGCGGTGTTCGCCGTCGGCGGGAACAGCGCCATCAGGGCGAACAGCACCCCGATGAGATAGCCGCTGTCCATCAGCACGGTGACCGGGGCGAGCACGGCCAGCGCCCAGAACA
>NZ_JAAAYH010000204.1:0-15921 GCF_018035285.1 Streptomyces sp. MK37H
GGACGCCGCTCCTTCTTCCACGGAGATCCGTCAGAAGGACCCTAGCCGAGGACATTCCCCTCATACCCGCTCGGCTGACCGGGGGCGGTCCCGCCCCTGGGCCATGACCCTGGCCCCGCCCCCGGGCCACAGCTGTCCACGCCGGTCACGGCTCGCCGAAGCTCCCATGCCGTCCCGCGCCCGCCGCGAACCGCGCCGCGCCGTCCAGCCCCTCGGCCAGCGCGGCCTGACCGTGGCGCAGCTCCCGCGCCATGGCCTCGTCCTCCGGCAGTCCTCCCTGCTCCAGCAGCGAGGCCCGGTCGGAGCGCAGACACGTCTGCGGAAAGCGGGCGATCTCGGCCGCCAGCCGCTCCGCCTCCGCGCGCGCCCGCCCCGGCGGTACGACGCGGTTGGCGAGCCCGATGGCGTATGCCTCGTCGGCCGGCACCGGCCGTCCCGTCAGCACCAGGTCCATCGCCCGGCCGGCACCGACCAGCCGTGGCAGCCTTACCGTTCCGCCGTCGATCAGCGGGACGCCCCAGCGGCGGCAGAACACCCCGAAGACCGCGTCCTCCTCGGCGACGCGCAGATCGCACCAGAGCGCCAACTCCAGCCCGCCCGCCACGGCGTGCCCGCTGACCGCCGCGATCACCGGCTTGGACAGCCGCAGCCGGGTGGGCCCCATCGGCCCGTCGCCGTCCTCGGCCACCCGATTGCCGCGCGGTGTGCCGACCGCCTTCAGATCGGCCCCGGAGCAGAAGGTGCCGCCCTCCCCCCACAACACCGCTACCCGCGCCTCGGGGTCGGTGTCGAAGGCGCGGAAGGCGTCGGCCAGCGCCATGGCGGTCGCGCCGTCGACGGCGTTGCGCACCTCGGGGCGGGAGAGCACGACCGTGGTGACCGGGCCCTCCCGCTCCGTACGAACCGTAAGGCGCGCACCGGCCGCGTCTTCCGCCTCGCCGGCGTCGGCCGCGCCGTCCGTGGGCGTCACCGCGCGTCCTTCGGGCGGGCCCGCTCCAGGATCGGGCCGGTGTCGGTGCCGGGCGGCAGGGTGCCGAAGGCGTGCCCCCAGTCCCCGTCGAGCCGCGAGGCGCAGAACGCGTCGGCGACCGCCGGATGGCTGTACCTCACGAGCAGGCTGCCCTGCAGCACCAGCGTCATCTGCTCGGCCAGCCGGCGCGCCAGCAACTGCGCCCGCTCGGGGTCGGTGAGCTGCGGCAGCAGCCCGCGCAGCCGGTCCACGGCAGCGTCCAGCCGGGCGTCCGCCCCGGCCGCGGCGTCGACCTCGGCGAGGAACGCCTCCAGGGCGCCGTTCTCCCGGCCCAGCGCGCGCAGCACGTCGAGCGCGGCGACGTTCCCCGAGCCCTCCCAGATCGACAGCAGGGGCGCCTCGCGATACAGGCGCGGCATCCCGGACTCCTCCACATAGCCGTTGCCGCCCAGGCACTCCAGGGCCTCGGCGGCGTGGGTGGCGCCGCGCTTGCACACCCAGTACTTGCTCACCGCGAGCCCCAGCCTGCGCAGCGCCGCCTCGCTCTCGTCCCCGTCCTCGGCGCGGTCCAGGGCGGACGCGAGCCGCATCGCGAGGGTGGTGGCCGCCTCCGATTCGACCGCCAGATCGGCGAGCACATTGCGCATCAGCGGCTGGTCGACCAGCTCGGCCCCGAACGCCCGGCGGTGCTCGGCGTGGTGCAGCGCCTGCCGCAGCCCGGCCCGCATCCCCGCCGCCGAGCCGATGACACAGTCCAGCCGGGTGACGTTGACCATCTCCACGATGGTCCGCACCCCGCGGCCCGGTTCGCCGACCCGCCAGGCCAGGGCGGACTCGTACTCGATCTCGGCCGACGCGTTGGAGCGGTTGCCCAGCTTGTTCTTGAGCCGCATCAGCCGCAGCGGATTGCGGCTGCCGTCCGGCAGCACCCGGGGCACCAGGAAGCAGGTGACCCCCTCCTCCGTCTGGGCCAGCGTCAGGAAGACATCGCTCATCGGCGCGGAGGTGAACCACTTGTGGCCGGTGAGCACGTAGCGGCCCTCACCGTCCGGCACGGCCCGGGTGGTGTTGGCGCGGACGTCCGAGCCGCCCTGCTTCTCCGTCATCGACATGCCCGCGATCAGGCCCCGCTTGCCGAGCGGCGGCCGCAGCCCGAAGTCGTAGGTGCGGGCGGTCAGCAGCGGCTCGTACACGGCGGCGAGCTCCGGCTCGGCGCGCAGCGCCGGGACCGCGGCGTACGTCATGGAGATCGGGCAGCCATGGCCGGGCTCGGCCTGCGCGAAGGCGTAGAACTTGGCCGCGCGCACCAGATGGGCGCCGGGGCGGGTCTCGCTCCACGCCGCCGCGTGCTGGCCGCTCTCCACGGCGACGCCCATCAGCTGGTGGTAGGCGGGGTGGTACTCGACCTCGTCGACGCGGTGGCCGTAGCGGTCGTGGGTGTGCAGCACCGGGGGGTGCTCCTCGGCCATCCGCGCCCAGTCCTGCACCTCGGCGGAACCGGCCCGCGCGCCCAGGTCCCGCACCTCCTGTTCGCCCCAGCCGCCGCCGTGCCGCCGCAGGGCCTCCAACAGGGCGGGGTCGTCCGCGGTGCTGAAGCCGATGAGCGGCGGGGCCTGGTTGAGGACCTCGTGCGTAGCGCTCATGGCAGACATCTCCTCGTTCGCGGTGGTCTTCCGGGTCCGGCCGGGGTCTTACACTTCCATTATGCGCGACGAAGAACTGTAATGGATAGGGTTTCGCGTAACCATGGACGACACCGGAAGGCTCACCCTGCGGCCGCTGACCGCGCGCTCGGTCGTGCTCAGCACCCTGCTGGGCCTGCACCCGCCCCAGCTGCCCGCCCGCGCCCTGGTGCGCGTCGGCACGCTCTTCGGCACCGCCGAGGGCACCATCCGGGTCGCGCTCACCCGGATGGTCGCGGCCGGTGACCTGGAGCAGAGCGGTGGTACCTACCGGCTCACCGACCGGCTGCTGGCCCGCCAGGCGCGGCAGGACGAGAGCCGGGCCCCGCGCACCCGGCGCTGGGACGGCGAGTGGGAGATCGCGATCGTCACCTCCGACCGGCGCGAGGCGGCCGAGCGCGCCGCCCTCCGCCAGGCCATGGCCACCCTGCGCCTGGCCGAACTGCGCGAGGGCACCTGGATGCGCCCCGCCAACCTCGTCCACCCGCGCCCGGACGTCGCCGCCGAGCAGTGCGGCTGGTTCACCGGCGCGCCGGAGGGCGATCCGGCCGGGCTCGCCGCGCGCCTGTGGGACCTGGACGGCTGGGCCCACCAGGCCCGGCTGCTCGGCGCGGCGCTGGACGACGCGGAGGAACCGGCCGACCGCTTCACCGTCGCGGCCGCCGCCCTCCGCCACCTCCTCGCCGACCCCGTCCTCCCCGACCGGCTCCTGCCGGAGGACTGGCCGGGTACGGAGCTGCGCCGCCGCTACGACGCGTTCGAACGCGACTTCCGGGCGTGGCTGCCGCGGTACGCGGGCGGCTGAACACGATGGCGTCCCCCGGCTACGCCGATTCGCGGATCACCAGCTCCGTGGGGAGGACCAGCGCCGGTTCGATGGTCTCTCCGGCGGTCAGGCGCAGCAGTTGGCGGGCCAGACGGCGGCCGATGCCGTCTATCGGCTGGCGGACGGTGGTCAGCGGGGGTTCGGTGTAGCGCGCGGGCTCTATGTCGTCGAAGCCGACCACCGCCACGTCGTCCGGCACCCGTCGGCCGGCCCGGCGCAGCGCCCGCAGCACCCCGATCGCCATCAGGTCGGAGGCCACGAACACTCCGTCCAGCCGCGGCCCCCGGTCCAGCAGCTCCCGCATCGCGGCTGCCCCCGACTCCTGGGTGAAGTCCCCGACCGCCACATGCGCCGCCAGCCGCGCCCCGTCCAGCGCCGCCCGGTAGCCCGAGAGCCGGTCCATCCCGGCGACCATGTCCTGCGGGCCCGCGACCGTGGCGATGTGGGTGCGACCGGAGCGGATCAGATGCTCCACGGCCAGCGCCGCGCCCGCCGCGTTGTCCACCCCCACGTACGGCGGCGACGCCGGGCCCGGCACCCGCTCGTTGCAGACCACCGGGATGCCCATCCGGGCCAGCGCGGCGGGCAGCGGATCGGCGCCGTGCATCGACGCGACCATCACTCCGTCCACATGGCGGGCCAGGGCGAAGCGCTCGATGCGGTCACGGCTGGCGGCGGAGCGGGCCATCATCAGCACCAGCTGCTTGTCCGCGGCCTCCAGCTCCTGGCTCACCCCGCGCACCACGCCCGGGAAGAACCGGTCGTCGGAGAAGACCCGGCCCGGCTCCTCGGGGAGCACCAGCGCGAAGGAGTCGGTGCGCTGGGTGACCAGGCTGCGGGCCGCCTGGTTGGGGATGTAGCCCAGCTCCTGGATGGCGCTCAGGACCGCCTCGCGGCTGTCCTCGCCGACCTTGGTCGAGCCGTTGACGACACGGGAGACGGTGGCGCGCGAGACACCCGCGCGCCGCGCCACGCTCTCCAGGGTGGGCCGGGGCCGGTGCATCCGCGCATACCTCGCTGTCCGCTCACTGATGGGTCGATACAGCATGGATCAAGACCGGTCAGGGCGCGAGGACGCGGGCGCGGCAAACCGACGGGGAACCCCAGGCGGAGCGCAGGGCGCGGGCCTTGCGGAACCACAGCGAGAGGTCGTACTCGTCGGTGTAGCCGAGCGCGCCGTGCAGTTGGAGGGCGGTGCGCGCCGCCGTGTACGCGGCCTCGCCGGTGGCCACCTTCGCCGCGGCGACCTCCGCGCGGGCGTCGCCCGTGGACCCCGACGCGAGCGCGTCGCCCGTGGACCCCGACGTGAGCGCGTCGCCCATGGACCCCGACGCGAGCGCGCCGCCCGCGGGCCCCGACGCGAGCGCCACCGCGGCCCCGTACAGCAGCGGCCGGGCGAACTCCAGGCCGATGAGCGCGTCCGCCAGCCGGTGCTTCACCGCCTGGAACGAGCCGATCGGGCGGCCGAACTGGGTGCGCTGTCCGACGTACGCCGCGGTGCGCTCCACCAGTGCGAGCCCGGTGCCGAGCGACAGCGCGGCCGTGGCGAAGGCGGCCCAGTCCGCGGCGCGTGCGGCGGCCGCGGCCACGGCCGGGCCCCGGGCGAGCAGCTCACCGCCGGGCAGCGGCCGGGCCAGCCGCCGGGCCGGGTCGAACGAGGGCTGGACCGGCCCGTGCCCCGGGGCCAGCCACAGCTCCTCGCCCGTGACGGCGAAGACGGCGTCGGCGGCGTCCGCGTCCAGCGCGTACGGCCCGCCGTCCGCCGCCGCGAGCGTCACCAGCGCCCGTCCGTCGGCGATCCGGGGCAGCCAGTCCTTGGCCACCTGCCCGCTCCGCGCCGTGCCGCCCTCGGCGAGCGCGGCCAGCAGCACCGCGGCGGCGGCCGTCTCGGCCAGGGGCCCCGGGACGGCGTGCCGCCCCGCCGCGACATACGCCACGCCCAGCTCGACGGGCAGCGGCCCGACACCCTCGTACGCCTCCGGCACGGCCAGTGACGTCACCCCGGCGTCGGCGAGCCGCCCCCACACCGCGCGCCCCGGCGCGTGCTCGCCACGCGCCCAGGCCCGGACGGCGTGCGGCGTGCCGGCCCCGCCGAGCATCCGGTCCACGGTGCGGCCGAAGTCCGTCTGCGCCTGATCCAGCATGAACCTCATCCGAGCGCCCCCTCGTCGGCCAATCGGCTCGTCACCTGCCACGGGGCGCGCCGCCTCGGCCGCGGCCACGGGCCCGTCACCCTCACCGGCGTCCCTTCGGCAGGCCCAGCAGCCGCTCGGCGATGATGTCGCGCTGGATCTCGTTCGTGCCCGCGTAGATCGGGCCCGCGAGGGCGAAGGTGTAGCCGTCGGACCACGGGCCGGGCGCGTCCGGGTCGTCGGCGGCGTCGGACAGTTCGCCGTGCGGGCCCAGCAGGTCCAGGGCCGTTTCATGGAGGGCGATGTCCAGCTCCGACCAGAAGACCTTGTTCAGGCTGGACTCGGCCCCGAGCGAGCCCCCGGCGGCCAGGCGGGAGGCGCCCGCGTAGGCGAAGAGCTCATACGCGCGGGCGCGGATCACCGCGTCGGCGACCCGGTCGCGTAGCGCGGCCGCCTCGATCCCCGCATCGCTCCCGGCCTCGCCCGCCCGCTCCCGCCACAGCGCCACCAGGCGCCGCGCCGCCGCGGTGAACCGGCCGGGGCTGCGCAGGGTCAGCCCGCGCTCGTTGCCCGCCGTGCTCATCGCGATGCGCCAGCCCTGCCCCGGCTCGCCGATGACGTCCTCGTCGGGGACGAACACCTCGTCCAGGAAGAGCTCGGCGAAGGCGGGCTTGCCATCGAGGCGGCCGATGGGGCGCACGGTCACACCGGGCGCGTCCAGGGCGAACATCAGATACGTCAGCCCCCGGTGCGGTGCGTCCGCCGCCGGATCGCTGCGGAACAGGCCGAAGGCCCGGTCAGCGAAGGCGGCCCGGGACGACCAGGTCTTCTGTCCGCTCAAGCGCCAGCCGCCGTCGGTGCGGCGGGCGGTGGAGCGCAGCGAGGCGAGGTCGGAGCCCGACTCGGGCTCGGACCACGCCTGGGCCCAGATCGTCTCGCCGCGCGCCATCGGCGGCAGGATCCGGGCGCGCTGCTCGGCGCTGCCGTGCTCGAAGAGGGTGGGGGCGAGCAGGCTGATCCCGTTCTGGCTCACCCGGCCGGGCGCGCCCGCCGCGTAGTACTCCTCCTCGAAGAGCAGCCACTCGACCAGCGAGGCGCCCCGGCCGCCGTACTCCACGGGCCAGGTCACCGCCGACCAGCGGTCGGCCGCGAGGGCGCGCTCCCAGGCGCGGTGCGCCGCGAACCCCTCGGCGGTCTCCAGGGAGGGGAGGGGAGCGGTGGGCGTGTGAGCGGCCAGCCACCTCCGGGCCTCGGTCCGGAACGCCGACTGCCGCTCGGTGAGATCGAGGTCCATCGGTACAGCACCCCCTCCATCAGCTCCGTCGGCGGGTTCCCTAACAAGTGTTTGGTAGGTTACCGTGGCGTCGTGATGGACAACAAGGCGCCGTACGTCCCCGGCCACGGCCTCCTTACCGGTCGCACGGCCGTCATCACCGCCGCCGCGGGCACCGGAATCGGCGGCGCCACGGCCCGCCGGTTTCTCGAGGAGGGCGCGCGTGTCGTCCTCGGCGACGCCCATGAGCGCCGCCTCAAGGAGGCGGTGGCGACGCTCGCCGGGGAGTTCGGCGAGGAGCGGGTCGCCGGACGCGTCAGCGATGTGACCGACGAGGCCCAGATCGGCGCGCTGTACGACCTCGCCGAGGAGCGCCACGGACGGCTGGACGCGGTGGTCAACAACGCCGGGCTCGGCGGCACCGCCCTGCTGACCGAGATGACCGACGAGCAGTGGGACAAGGTCATCGACGTCACCCTGAATGGCACCTTCCGCTGCACCCGCGCCGCGCTGCGCCGGATGAAAGCGGGCGGCCACGGCGGCGTCGTGGTCAACAACGCCTCGGTCGTCGGCTGGCGCGCCCAGGCCGGTCAGGCCCACTACGCGGCGGCCAAGGCGGGCGTCATGGCGCTCACCCGCTGCGCCGCGGTCGAGGCCGCCGCGTACCGGGTGCGGGTCAACGCGGTTTCGCCGAGCCTGGCCATGCATCCGCATCTGGTGAAGGTCACCACCCCCGAACTGCTGGCCGCGCTCACCGAGCGCGAGGCCTTCGGCCGGTACGCCGAGCCCTGGGAGGTGGCCAACGTCATCGTCTTCCTGGCCAGCGGCTACTCGTCGTACATGACGGGCGAGACGGTGTCCGTGAGCAGCCAGCACCCATGAGGCGAGAATGAGAACGTGCCGAATTCCACCAGGAACCGCGCTTCCACCGGAAACAGTGCGAAGAACAGCGAGAAGAAGACGACCGTGACCCCGTCCCCCGAGCGGCGGCGCGAACTGCTCTCGACCGCGGCGGAGGTCTTCGCCGCCCAGGGGTACAACGCGACCACCGTCCGCCGGATCGCGGACGAGGCGGGGATGCTCGCGGGCAGTCTCTACTACCACTTCGACTCCAAGGAGTCGATGGTCGACGAGATCCTCTCCACCTTCCTGAACGAGCTCTGGGCAGGGTACGACGAGGTGCTCGGCGCCGGACTCGGCCCCCGGGAGACCGTCGAGGCACTCGTCACCGAGTCCTTCCGGGAGATCGACCGGCACCGCGCCGCCGTCGCCATCTACCAGAAGGAGTCCAAGCACCTGTCCACGCAGCCGCGCTTCCGCTATCTCACCGAATCGCAGGGGCGGTTCGAGCGGGCGTGGCTGGACGCGCTGGAGCGCGGAGTGGCCGAGGGGGTCTTCCGCGCCGACCTCGACATCCGGCTGGCGTACCGCTTCCTGCGCGACACGGTGTGGGTCGCCGCCTCCTGGTACCGGCCGGGCGGCCGGCACAGCCCCGAGGAGATCGCCCGCCAGTATCTGTCGATGGTCCTGGACGGCATCACTCCGCGAGAAGAACAAGCACGTCGAGACCGGACACAACGAAAGACACAGCGACCGTAAGACCGTCATGACCTGAGTGACCTCAAGGAGCTGCCATGCCCGAGGCATACATCGTGGAAGCGGTAAGGACGCCGGTGGGGCGGCGGAAGGGCGGGTTCGCCTCCGTCCACCCCGCCGACCTCGGCGCCCATGTCCTGCGCACGCTGATGGAGCGCTCGGGCGCCGATCCGGCCGCCGTCGAGGACGTCGTCTTCGGCTGTCTGGACACCGTGGGCCCGCAGGCCGGGGACATCGCGCGCACCTGCTGGCTGGCCGCCGGGCTCCCCGAGGAGGTCCCGGGCGTGACCGTCGACCGGCAGTGCGGCTCCTCGCAGCAGGCCCTGCACTTCGCCGCGCAGGCGGTGCTCTCCGGCACCCAGGATCTGGTGGTCGCGGGCGGGGTGCAGAACATGTCGATGGTGCCCATCGGCTTCGCCAGCGGCAGAGCCGGCGAGCCCCTGGGGCTGACCGAAGGCCCCTTCGCGGGCTCGGAGGGATGGCGGGCGCGCTACGGCGACCGTCCGGTCAGCCAGTTCTACGGAGCCGAGCTGATCGCCGAGAAATGGGGCATCACCCGCGAGGCCATGGAGGAGTTCGCCCTGGGCTCGCACCAGCGGGCGCTGCGCGCCATCGACGAGGGCCGCTTCGACCGCGAGACCGTCCCGTTCCGGGACGTCTCGGTGGACGAGGGGCCGCGCCGGGACACCAGCCTGGAGAAGATGGCCGCCCTCAAGCCGCTCATCGAGGGCGGGCGGCTCACCGCGGCGCTCTCCTCGCAGGTGTCCGACGGCGCCGCGGCCCTGCTGCTCGCATCCGAACGGGCCGTACGGGAGCACGGCTTGACCCCGCGCGCCCGGGTGCACCATCTGTCGGTGCGCGGCGAGGACCCGATCCGGATGCTGTCCGCGCCCATCCCCGCGACCGCGCACGCGCTGAAGAAGACCGGGCTGACCATCGGCGACATCGACCTGGTCGAGATCAACGAGGCGTTCGCCCCCGTCGTCCTGGCCTGGCTGAAGGAGACCGGCGCCGACCCCGAGCGGGTCAACGTCAACGGCGGCGCCATCGCCCTGGGCCACCCGCTCGGCGCCACCGGCGCCAAACTGATGACGACCCTCCTGCACGAACTGGAGCGCACCGGCGGCCGCTACGGACTGCAGACGATGTGCGAGGGAGGCGGCCAGGCGAACGTGACGATCGTCGAGCGGTTGTGAGGACCGTGACCACCGCCTCGACGGACGGAGTCCGGCGCAGGCGTCCGAAGCCTGTGAGGCCCCCCGGGGCCGAGCGGTGCGAGGGGGCCGTGAAGGTGGGGGTCGATGTGCGAGGGAGGCGGCCAGGCGAACGTGACGATCGTCGAGCGGTTGTGAGGACCGTGACCACCGCCTCGACGGACGGAGTCCGGCGCAGGCGTCCGAAGCCTGTGAGGCCCCCCGGGGCCGAGCGGTGCGAGGGGGCCGTGAAGGTGGGGGTCGATGTGCGAGGGAGGCGGCCAGGCCAACGTCACGATCGTCGAGCGGCTGTGAGGACCGCGACCACCGGCCCGACGGACGGAGTCCGGCGCATCGCCGAGCGGTTGTGAGGACTCCGACCGGACGCCTTCCCGTGGCGACCGGGCCCGGCCCCACAGATGATGGTGCTGCTCCGAGGGCGGGACCGAGGCCGGGAGGACAGCCATGGCGTGCGGATCGACCAAGCTCTGGAACGGCGAGGCCACCTGGTTCTGTTGTGGCAGCGCCTGGGGTCCGTGCGCCTCCGCGGGCGGCGGCGCGTGCGGCACCTGCCGGTCCAGCGCGCTGCAGGCCGCCTGGCCCAACGCCTCCAAGGCGTGCTGGGACATCACCCGGCCGGACCTGTGCGGCGAGGACATACCCCGGCGCGGCTGCGGCTCGGTGATGAAGGTGCGCCATGACTGCTCGGGCGCGAGCGTCTGTGTCACCGTCAGTGACTGCGGCCCGCGCACCCGCAGCTTCTGCTCCGAGTCCACCTGCTGCGACGGGGTCTGCCGCACCAACCGGGTCATCGACCTCACCCCCGCCGCCTTCTCCGCCATCGGCAGCCTGAGCTCCGGCACCCTGCCGGTCTCCATCTTCGAATGAGGCGGGCCCGGCCATGAGCGCGTACCGAACCGGCGACCCCCTCGACCGCCGTCGCTTCCTCACCACCGCCGCCCTCCACGGCGCCACCGTCGTCGGGGCGACCGCCCTGGGCGCGGTGGACGCCGACGCCGCCTTCGCCGCGCCGATACGCCCCCTGGACCCGGCGGTCGCCGAGAGCGCCTTCGCCGAGGGGCGGATCACCGCGATCAACGACGACGTCCTGGCGGTCGCGGGCTCCTACGGCGACCATTCCCGGGTGCGGGTCACGGCCGCCACCAGCGTCTGGAAGGCCCGGGCCACCACCGCGGCCGACATCGAGACCGGAGACGGACTCTACGCCCGCGGCGTCCCCCTGCCCGACGGCACCCTCGCCGCCGACGCGGTGTGGGTCAACATCGTGAACCTTGACGTCACCGTCCGCGGTATCGAGAAGACCCGGCTGCACCTCGCCCACGGGCAGCACGAGATCGTCGGCAACCTCATGGCGGAGACCACCAGCGCCGCGTACGGCACCGCCTCGCCCACCGCCGATCTGTCCCGGCTCACCATCGGGCAGAGTGCCCGGGTGCTGGGTGCGTGGCGGCCGTCCGACGGCTCCGTGGACCTGGTCCGGGTCGCGGTCGCCCCCGGCGCGGGGAGGCGGCGTTGAGCGCCCTGGTCCGCGACCTCGCCCCGCTGGTGCTCGCCGGGGTGCTGGGGCCGGCCGGTGCGGGCAAGCTGTTCGGCCGGGGCACCGCCCGGCAGGCGCCCCGTACCGCGCTCGCGCGGCTGCTGCGCGACGGCGGCCGGGCAGCGCTCGCCCTCCGCGTTCTCGGCGCGCTCGAACTCCTCCTCGTCGCCGCGCTGCTGGCACCGCCCGTCACCCCGCTCCCGGGAGCGGCGGCCGCCCTCCTCGGCGCGGGCTTCCTCGGCTATCTCGGCTACGCCCGCGCCGCCGCGCCCGGCTCCTCCTGCGGCTGTACGGCGCGCCGCGACACCCCCCTCACCTGGCGCGCCTTCGTCCGCGCCGCGGCGGTTCTCGCGGGCGGGGTCGCGGCGGCTCTGGCCCAGCAGCCCTGGTGGACCGCGGCGGCCCGCCGTCCGGCCGCGGCGCTGTGCCTGGTCCTGGCCGCGGCGGCGGCTCTGACGGCCCTCTCCGCCGATCCGGACCGCCGCTGGCGGATGCCGCTGCGCCGGCTGCGGCTGCGGATCACCGGGCATCCGCTCGCCGCGACCGGAGCGCGGACGGCGGTCCCGGTCGCCGCGACCGTCGAACTGCTGGAGCGCTCGCGCGCCTGGCAGAGCGTCTCCCGCGTGGTGCGCTCCGCGCTGCTGGACCACTGGGACGACGGTGGCTGGCGCATCCTCCAGTTCGCCGGGGTGTACGGGGGCGGCCCGGCCGCGAGGCCCGTGCTGGTGCTCTTCGCGGTGGACGCCGGGGCCAGCCTGGACACGGTGCGCGAGCCCGCCGTCCGGGTCAGCGTCATCGACGCGGACAGCGGGGCCCCGGTCATGGCCACGGCGTGAGGCCCGCCGAGCGGGCACCGACGGCGGCCCGGGCGCCGCACATGTGTTCCGCCGGGAGTCCCGGCGGAACTCCCGGCGGAACGTCACCACCCCGAGTAGCCTGGACGGCACTGCCCAGGTCGAGCCGGTGGCGCGAGTAGGGGAGTGGGTATGTCCGAGAATCGGACCGCGTCCGGCTCCCGAGGGCCCAGGTCCTGGTCCTGGTGGCAGCGGCTGGAGGACGCGTTCGACCGGTCCGCGATCGGACGCGGATGGCGCCGGGGCAGCGAATTCGAGCTGCTGCACCGTGCGATGGGCTTCGCCGCTCTGGGCTTTCTCACCCTGGTGCCCCTGCTGATCGTGGTCGCCGCGGCCGATCCGGTGAACCGGCTCGGCTTCGCCCAGTGGCTGGCCGAGGGCCTCGGGCTCTCCTCGACCTCGCGGGACGAGGTGCAGCGGCTGTTCGCCCCGCCCAAGCAGGCGCTGGAGTCCACCACCGCCTTCGGTCTGGCCACGCTGGCCATCTTCGGACTGCGCTTCGGCACGGTGCTCCAGGTCGGCTACGAGAAGGTGTGGGAGCTGCCGGCCGGCCGCTGGCACACCGTCTGGCGCCATCTGGTGTGGCTCGTGGTGCTGATCTGCTATCTGCTGCTCTCCGCCCATCTGGCCCCCGGCGTCTCCCGGGTACTGGTGGCGGTGGTGGGCACGGTGCTGTTCTTCTGGTGGTCGCAGTATCTGCTGCTCGGCGGGCGGATCAGCTGGGGCGCCCTGCTGCCCGGCGCGCTGGCCACCAGCATCGGGCTGCTGGGGCTGCGGGTCTTCTCGCAGCTGGTGTTCTCCCCGCTGATCGCCTCCAGCACGGTCTCCTACGGCCCGGTCGGCACCGTCCTGGTCGTCCAGTCCTGGCTGGTCGGCGTCGGCTACGTGGTCTTCGGCGGCGCGCTCGTCGGGCGGGTGCTGCACGAGGACTATCTGCGGATGGTGGCATGGCGCCGCAAGCGGCGCCGCGACCGGGCCAAGGCGGCCGAACCGCCGGAGTGACGCCCCGGCCCGCACGCTACACGGACACGCAGGTGCTCTGGTCCCGTACGGTCCGACCCCCGAAACGCCGTCGCCCCGGGCCGGGGCCGCCTGGCATGCTGGCGGTGTGAACGGACCCGAGATCCACGTCAGCCTCGCCCCTGAACTGCGATTCTTCGCCATTCCCGAGCGGCGCCGGCCCTGGACGGCCGTTGTCACCGACGGCGTCTCCACCCTCGGCCATGTGGTCGAGTCGCTCGGGGTGCCGCTCACCGAGGTCGGCAGGCTGCTGGTGAACGGGGAGGAGGCCGCCGTCTCGCGGGTGCCGGGCGCGGGGGAGACCGTGGAGGTCCAGCCGGTCGTCCGCCCGCAGCGGGTGCCGGGCGCGCCGCTGCGCTTCCTGCTCGATGTGCACCTGGGCACGCTCGCGCGGCGGCTGCGGCTGCTGGGTGTGGACGCCGCGTACGAGAGCGAGGACATCGGCGACCCCGAGCTGGCCGCGCGCTCCGCCACCCAGCGCCGGGTGCTGCTCTCCCGCGACCGGGGGCTGTTGCGCCGCCGCGAGCTGTGGGCCGGGGCGTATGTCTACAGCGACCGCCCCGATGAGCAACTGCGCGATGTCCTCGGCCGGTTCACCCCGAGCCTGGCGCCCTGGACCCGCTGCACCGCCTGCAACGGGCCGTTGGAGGACGCCGACAAGGAGACGGTCCGGGGGCAGCTGCAGCATGGCACCCGGCGCACGTACGACGTCTTCGCGCGCTGCACGGTCTGTGGGCGGGTCTACTGGCGCGGTGCCCACCACGCCCGTCTGGAGGCCATCGTGGCCGGGGCGATGGGCGAGTTCGGCGACGCGCGCGCCGCGCTGTCCTGAGCGCCGGGCCGTTCGCCGCGACGCCGAGCGGCGCTAACGGCCGCAGCGGGGGCACTGGAAGTCATGTCCGCCCGCGGTGAGTCCCTTGCCGCCGCTGCCGTAGGGGACCAGGACCATCTGGAGCCGTCCGCAGGCGCAGCGGCTCCAGACCACGACGCCCTCGCTGGTGGTGTGCCGGGAAACGATGGTGTGCGTGTCGGTGTTCATGGCAGCAGGATGACTCCGGACGACCGTTGAGGTCCATTGCACGTTTTCCGGGTCATGTGTGCAAAATGATTTCATGATTGACCTGCGCCGGCTTCATATGCTCCGGGTGGTGCGCCAGCAGGGCACGGTCACCGCGGCCGCCGAGGCCCTGCACCTCACCCCGTCCGCGGTCTCCCACCACATGCGGGAGCTCGCGCGCGAGCTCAGGGTCCCGCTCCTGGAGCCGCACGGTCGCGGCGTCCGGCTGACCCCGGCCGGGCGCCTGCTCATCGACCACGCCGACGCGCTGCTGGCCCGGTGGGAGGAGGCGCGGGCGGAGCTGGAGTCCTACCGGGCGGGCATGACCGGTCCGCTGCGCATCGCGGGCTTCACCACCGCGATCAGCGGCCTGATCGCCCCCGCGGCCGGGCGGCTGCGGCACAGCCACCCCGATCTGCTGGTGCAGGTGCGCGAGTGCGACACCGCGGAGAGCATGGACCTGCTGGTGGCGGGCGAGGTGGATATCGCGGTCGTGGAGCCCATCGAGGGCGGGCCGCCGCCGGATGACGCGCGATTCGAGCAGAGCCTCCTGCTGGAGGAGCCGCACATCTTGCTGGTGCCCGCCGACCACCGGCTGGCGGGGGCGGTGGCGGTGCGGCTGGAGGACGCGGCGGCCGAGGACTGGATCGTCGCCGACCCGGGCACCTGCGACCACGCCCAGCGGGTGCGGGTGCTGTGCGCGGCGGCCGGGTTCTCACCGCGGATCGTGCACGCCGCCACCCACTGGTCGGCGGTCTGGTCGCTGGTCGGGAACGGGCTGGGCGTCTCGCTCATCCCGCGGCTGGCCGAGGGCCCGGCGGGCCAGGCGGTGGCACGGGTGCCGGTGGCGGGCGAGAACATGCCGACGCGGCGGATCCTCACCTGTGTGCGCCGGGGCAGTCGGCGGAACCCGCTGATCGACCTCGGGATAGGGGCGCTGGAAGAGGCGGTGCGCCACCATCAGAGCCTGGACGACTGGCCCCGGTCCGCCGCCTGACGGCGCACCATGACGCCCTCTCAGGACACCGCGACGTCCTCTCGGGGCACCTCGACGCCCTTCTCAGGACACCTCGTCCTGAAGGGCCTCCGGAAGCGTGGTGTGGAAGGCCGGGTGGGCGTGCAGCCGCCGCACATAGGCGCGCAGCTGCCCATGGCGGGAGACCCGGTCGGCCGCGTCGGCGTTCAGGAGGGGCCGGTGCTCGGTGTCGAGCTGGACCAGGGCCACCCACAGGTCCACATCGGCGGCGGTCAGCTCCTCGCCCAGGGCGTACGGCGCGGCCGTCAGCCCGCGGTCGAGCCGGCCGAGGGCGGTCAGCAGCCGCTCCAGCGCCGCGTCCCGGCACTCCGCCTCGGCCGCCGTCCCGGCCTGCCGGGCGGCGTGGGTGATGTCCGCGTCGAGAAGGTCCCGGAGGGCGTCGATGTCCGTGGCGAGGGCCGCCGGGCGCAGCCGGGGGCGTCCGGTCCCGCTGTCATCGCTCAGATGGCCGGCGAGGTCGCGCAGGATGTCGGGGGTGTGATTGCTGACGACACGTCCGGTCCAGCCGTCGCACAGCGCGGGCGCGTCCACCGGCCCGCTGTAGCGGTGCCAGGTGGCCTCGTAGGCCCCGCGCAGTGCGGCGTACGCCTCGGGGGTGTCGTCCGGGAGCCCGACGAGGGTGGTGGCCACGGTGTCCCGCAGCCCGAGCAGATCGAGGGTGATGGAGACGCGCAGTGAGAGCGGACAGCTCGCGGAGAGGTAGAGCCGATAGCGATGCGGCACC
>NZ_JAAAYH010000205.1:0-15892 GCF_018035285.1 Streptomyces sp. MK37H
GCTGGCCGCCGAGCCCGAAGTGCTGGAGGAGCTGCGCCGGCTGCGGGCCCGGGTGACCCATGTGACCGGCGCCCTCGCCGCCACCAGCGACGGCGTGGTGCTGGCGCATGACACGGCCACCGTCGAGCCCGAGGGCGTGGCGGCGCTGACCGCCGCGGCCCTCGGGGTGGCGCAGTCGCTGGCGGGTGCCACCGGGCGGGGCGCCTTCCGTGAGCTGCTGGTCCGCGGTGGGAACGGCTATGTGGCCACCTACGCCGCGGGGTCCACTGCCGTGCTGACCGTACTGGCCGGTGACCGCACCAACGTCGGCCGCCTCCATATGGAGGCCCGGCGCTCGGGCGCTCGTCTCGCCGATCTGGTGGGCGTCGCCCTCAGCAGGGCCGAGCAGCCCTGACCCCACGACCTCCCCCGCCCGGCGCGCACACCGCGCGCCGAGATCCGACAGCACATCACTGACATCGAAAGGAACAGCCACGATCATGGCGAACACCCAGACCGCGCTCAAAGAGGCGATGACGTCCATAGAGGGCTCCCTCGGCGCCGCGCTGGTCGACTACTCCAGCGGGATGGCCCTCGGCACCGTGGGCGGAGGAAAGGAGCTCGACCTGACGGTGGCCGCGGCGGGCAACACCGATGTGGTGCGCGCCAAGGTGCGGACCATGGAGCAGCTCGGTCTGCAGGACAGCATCGAGGACATCCTCATCACCCTCGGCAGCCAGTACCACCTGATCCGGCTGCTGAAGGGCCGGGACAGCCAGGGTCTCTTCCTCTATCTGGCGCTGGACAAGAACCGGGCCAATCTGGCGATGGCACGCCATCAGCTGCGCAAGATCGAGGCCGAGCTGGAGGTCTGAGCCGTACGGCCCCGATCCATGCGCCGCGAATCCGGTGGGTCGGTCCGACCCACCGGAGGGGGCACGCTAACGCACCAGGCAGGGACGCTTGTTGTCGAACGTCCAGCCCGGAATGAGATAGCGCATGCCGACCGCGTCGTCCCGCGCCCCCAGCGCCTTCTCCTGGTAGAGGGCGTGGGCGGCGAGGAGCCGGTCGCGGTCGAGCCGGATGCCCAGTCCGGGGGTGTCCGGGATGGCGATCTCACCGCCGGCGATCTTCGGCGGCTCGACGGTGAGCCGCTCCAGCCCCTCCTGCCAGATCCAGTGGGTGTCCAGGGCGTTGTACGCGCCCGGGGCGGCGGCTCCGCAGTGGGCCACCATCGCCAGGGAGATGTCGAAGTGGTTGTTGGAGTGGCAGCCCCAGGTCAGGCCCATCTCATGGCAGAGCTGGGCCACCCGTACCGACCCCTGCATGGTCCAGAAGTGGGGGTCGGCCAGCGGGATGGAGACGGACTGCAGCGCCAGTGCGTGGGTCATCTGCCGCCAGTCCGTGGCGATCATGTTGGTGGCCGTGGGCAGTCCGGTGGCGCGCCGGAACTCGGCCAGGATCTCCCGGCCGGAGTAGCCGTCCTCGGCGCCGCACGGGTCCTCGGCGTAGGCGAGCGTGCCGAGCAGCGGCCGGCACAGTTCGATCGCCTCGCGCAGCGACCAGGCGCCGTTGGGGTCGAGGGTGATACGGGCCTCGGGGAACCGCTCCTTGAGCGCCCGTACCGCCTTGACCTCCTCGTTTCCCTCCAGGACCCCGCCCTTGAGCTTGAAGTCCGCAAAGCCGTAGAGGTCGTAGGTGGCCTCGGCCTGACGGACGATCGCCTCGGGGGTCAGTGCCTCCTCGTGGCGGATGCGGTACCACTCGGCGTCGGCGTCGGGCTCGCGGACGTATTCCAGATCGGTCCGGTCGGGGTCGCCGACGTAGAACAGATAGCCCAGGACCCGTACCGAGTCGCGCTGCTGTCCGTCGCCCAGGAGCGCCGCGACGGGCACCTCCAGATGCTGCCCCAGCAGGTCCAGCAGGGCCGACTCGACGGCGGTGACGGCGTGCACGGTGGTGCGCAGATCGAAGGTCTGGGTGCCCCGGCCCCCGGCGTCGCGGTCGCCGAACCGCTGCCCGATCTCGCGCAGCACCCGCTTGTAGTCGCCCACTCGCGCCCCGACGACGAGGGATTCGGCGTCCCGCAGCGTCTGGGTGATCTTCTCACCGCCGGGCACCTCGCCCAGTCCGGTACGGCCCTCGGAGTCCTCGAGGACCACCACGTTGCGGGTGAAGTAGGGACCGTGGGCGCCGGAGAGGTTCAGCTCCATGCTGTCCCGGCCGGCGACCGGATAGACGGAGAACGAGGTGACGGTCGGCTGGCTCATCGTGGCGTCCTTGGGTCGGAGGGGCAGACCTTGAGTGTCGGACCTCGAGTGTCAGACATTGAGTGCTTCGAGGGCGGCCTCGACGGCCAGCACGCCGCCGAGGCCGAGGACCGCGAGCACGGTGGTGTAGGTGGTGCGCGCCTTGATGGCGTCGATGACGGAGAGGTTGAAGTACTCCTTGAACATCCAGAAGCCGGGGTCGTTCACATGGCTGAACGCGATCGATCCGCAGGAGACGGCGAGGACCATCAGCTCGGGGTGGACTCCGCTGTTCTCCAGGAGCGGCTGCACCACACCGGCGGCGGTGACCACGGCGACCGTGGCGGATCCGAGCGCCACCCGCAGGACGACGGCGATGAGCCAGGCGAGGACGATCGGCGAGATGGACCAGTCGTCGGTGAGGTCCTTGATGTAGTCGGATATCCCGCCCTCGACCAGAACCTGCTTGAACGCGCCACCGGCCCCGATGACCAGCAGGATCATCGCCATCGCCTGGGCGGCGGAGTTGCAGGAGGCGCTGACCTCGGACAGGCTCCGGCCGATCCGCGGGCCGAACGCCCACACCGCCAGCAGCAGGGTCAGCAGCAGGGCGATCGGCGCGGATCCGATGAAGGTGATGAAGTGCAGGACCGGGCTGGAGCCGGACACGGCCATGTCGGTCACCGCGGCGCCCGCGATCAGTACCACCGGGACCAGGGCCACCGACAGCGACCAGCCGAGGCCCGGCATCTCCTCCTCGGTGAAGGTGCGCTCGCTGACCAGGCCCTTGGGGATCTCGGGGTCCATCCGGCGGACGAACGGAAGGCGCGGCCACACCAGGGCGATCAGCGCACCGGCCGGAACGGCGATGAACAGCCCGTAGAAGAGGGTCAGGCCGACGGAGGCGTGGAAGGTCGAGGCCACCGCGGTGGGCCCGGGGTGGGGCGGCAGGAAGCTGTGCATGGTGGACAGGGCGATGGACATCGGAAGGCCGACCCACAGCAGGTTCTTGCGGGTGACCCGGACGATGGTGAAGGCCACCGGCACGATGATGACGAAGGCCACCTCGTAGAACATG
The DNA here is from genome assembly GCF_018035285.1 of Streptomyces sp. MK37H. NCBI lineage: Bacteria > Bacillati > Actinomycetota > Actinomycetes > Kitasatosporales > Streptomycetaceae > Streptomyces > Streptomyces sp. MK37H. The sequence goes on from NZ_JAAAYH010000205.1 coordinate 3,307, forward strand.
GTCACGCCGATGAGCATGGCGGTGACCACCATCGCCACCTGGACCCAGCGCAGTCCGAAGGTGTCGATGAGGGTGTTGGCTATGCGCTGGGCGGCGCCGCAGTCGCCCATGACCCGGCCGACCATGGCGCCGAGGCCGACGACGAGCATGGTGTCGCCGATCTGCCCCCCGACGCCCTCTCCGAGGACATCGGGGATCTTCTCCATCTCGACCCCCTGCACCAGCGCGACGCCGACGGCCACGAGGAGCAGGGCGATGAAGCCGTTGAGCTTCAGCTTGGTCATGAGGAACAGCAGGATCGCCACGCTGATTCCGACGACGACTAGAGGCATGTCTTCAGTTCCCCTTTGAACTGCGGCCGGTTGAGCCGGAGACTCGAACGGCTGCCAGACGGGCCAAGGAGTCCACGTACATGCACTCCGTCTATATATGCAGATGGAGGCTAGAGGGGTGAACACCACCGGTCAATGGGTATGGCCATGGATCCGTGACCGGCGTCGGCGCGAAACGGTCTTATCGGGCGCCGAACTCCGCCTTGGCGCCCGTCCAGGCGCGGGCCTGCTCGCTGAGGGTGATGCCGAGACCGGGCCGTGCGGACACCCGCATCCGGCCGTCGCGGATCTCCAGCCGCTCGTTGAACAGCGGCTCCAGCCAGTCGAAGTGCTCCACCCACGGCTCCTGCGGATAGGCGGCCGCGAGATGGAGGTGGATCTCCATCGCGAAGTGCGGGGCGAGTTGCAGATGGTGCTGCTCGGCGAGGGTGGCCAGCTTGAGGAACTGGGTGATGCCGCCGATACGCGGTGCGTCGGGCTGAATGATGTCCGCCGCGTTGTGGCGTATCAGCTCCCAGTGTTCGGCCACACTGGCCAGCATCTCCCCGGTGGCCACGGAGGTGTCCAGCGAGGCGGCGAGGGCCGCGTGGCCGGCCGCGTCATAGGCGTCCAGCGGCTCCTCGATCCAGACCAGGCCGAACTCCTCGAAGGCGCGCCCCATGCGCTGCGCGGTGGGCCGGTCCCACTGCTGATTGGCGTCCACCATGAGCGGTACGTCATCGCCCAGGTGCTCCCGTACGGCGGTCAGCCGGCGCAGGTCCTCCTTGCCGTCCGGCTGACCCACCTTGATCTTGATACCGCCGATCCCGCTGGCCAGGGAAGCCGTCGCGTTCTCCAGCAGCTGCTCGGTCGGCGTGTGCAGAAAGCCACCGGAGGTGTTGTAGCAGCGGACGGTGTCACGGTGTGCGCCCAGCAGCTTGGCCAGCGGCAGCCCGGCCCGCTTGGCCTTGAGGTCCCACAGGGCGATGTCGAAGGCCGCGATCGCCTGGGTGGACAGCCCGCTGCGGCCCACGGAGGCGCCGGCCCACACCAGTTTCGTCCAGATCTTGGCGATGTCGCTGGGGTCCTCGCCGAGGAGGGTGGGCGCGATCTCCTGGGCGTGGGCGAACTGGCCGGGCCCTCCAGCACGCTTGGAGTAGCTGAAGCCGATGCCCTCGTGCCCCTCCTCGGTGGCGAGTTCGACAAAGAGGAAGGCCACTTCCGTCATCGCCTTCTGGCGCCCGGTGAGCACCTTGGCGTCGCTGATGGGAGTGGCCAGGGGAAGGACGACCGAGGACACTCGGATCCAGGAGACCCGGTCCAGGGTTGCCTCACCTGCCTGCTGCGCGGCGTGCGTTGCCGTATGCGATGTGGTCACCACGTGTTGTCCCTGTGTGTGGGGCCCGTATGCGGGGCGAGTGGATGTCGTCGGAACCGCCCCCGGGCGGCCGACGAGCTCCTTTGCAAGCTAAGGTCGCCAGACGATCTACGTCTAACTTAAAATTGGCATGCGTTGATACCGGGAGAGCATCGTTGTTCACGCTCATGCAACTCACCAGCTTTGTGACGGTCGCCGAGGAGCTGCATTTCACCCGGGCCGCGGAGCGGCTGAAGATGACCCAGCCGCCGCTGAGCCGCCAGATCCAGCTGCTGGAGACCGAGTTGCGGGTCCAGTTGCTGGAGCGGACCAACCGCTCGGTGCGGCTCACCCCCGCGGGACGCGCCTTCCTCACCGAGGCCCGCCGCATCCTGCGCCAGTCCGAGCACGCCGTGCTCGCCGCCCAGCAGGTGGCCACGGGCGAGGCGGGGAGCATCGCCATCGGCTTCACGGCGGCCAGCGCCCACTCCGTGCTCGGCACACTGCTGGAGATCGCCCGTGCGGCCATGCCGGGCGCGGAGATCACCCTGCGCGAGATGGTCACCCGTGACCAGCTGGAGGCCGTCACCGAGCAGAGCCTGGACCTGGGCCTGGTGCGGCCCTCGGTCACCGGCCCTGATCTGCGCTCCCGGCCCGCGGCCCGGGAGCGGCTGCTCGCCGCCCTGCCGACCGGGCATCCGCTGGCGGCGGGCGAAGGGCCGCTGAAGGTGGCCGACTTCGACGGGCAGGAACTGCTGATGTACTCGCCCATCGAGGCGCGCTACTTCAACGAGCTGCTCATCAGCATCTTCCGCGCCGCACACGCCACCCCGGTCTTCTCCCAGTACCTGAGCCAGGTCCACACCATCCTGGCGCTGGTGAACGGCGGCTGGGGAGTGGCCCTGGTCCCGGAGACCGCCGCCCGGCCGCGCTACCCGAACATCGTCTTCAAATCGGTGGAGCTGACCACTCCGGAGCCGGTAGAACTCAACCTCGTGTGGCGCAAGAACAACGACAACCCGGCCCTGCACGCACTGCTCCGCCACGCGGCCGCCCTTCTCCCCGACCGAGGAGCCTGACCGGCGTGACTCCCAGGACCTCCGGTGGCCTGCTGCGGCGCCACCGCGACTTCCGGCTGCTGTGGTGCGGCGAGACCGCGGGGAAGTACGGTTCGGCCGTCACCAGTGTGGCGATGCCACTGATCGCCGTCTCCACACTGCACGCGGACACCTTCGAGGTCGGTCTGCTGGCCGCCACCGCATGGGCCCCTTGGCTGCTCATCGGCCTTCCGGCGGGGGCGTGGGTGGACCGGCTGCCCAGAAGGCCGGTCATGGTGGCCGCCGCAGCGGTCTCGCTGGTGCTGTTCGCGTCCGTCCCGGTGGCCGCCCGGTCCGGTCTGCTGAGCGTCGGAGTGCTGCTGGCCGTCGCCCTGCTGACGGGTACGGCGGCGGTGTTCTTCCAGACCGCCTACAGCGCCTATCTCGCCGGGTTTCTGGACCCCGCCGACCAGCCCGAGGGCAATGCCAAACTGCATGGCAGCGCGTCCGCCGCGCAGATCGCCGGACAGGGTTCCGGCGGTCTGATCGCACAGCTCGCGGGCGCGGTGAACGGGATGTTCGTCAACGCCGCGACCTTTCTGGTCTCCCTGATCTGCCTGACCGGCATCCGCTTCCGCGAACCGCGCGTCCCCCGGATCGAACGCCCGCCCCGGGCACTGGCCCGCGAGGTGGCCGAGGGGCTGCGGCTGATCGCCGGCGACCGGTGGCTGCGCACCCTGACGCTCTTCGCGGCCGCGTCCAATCTGGCGCTGATGGGGTACCAGTCGATCCAGGTGGTCTTCCTGGTCCGGACCATCGGTCTGCCACCGGGGCTGGTCGGTGGCCTCGTCTCGGCCGTCAGCCTCGGAGGCGTCGCCGGGGCGTTCTGCGCCCGCCGCGTCGCCGCCCGGGTCGGCGACGCACGGGCGACGCTCCTGTTCGAAGTGGGTCTGGCGGTGGGCGCCGTGCTCATGCCGATGGCCGCCGAGGGGCCGGGGATGGTGCTGTTCGTGGCGGGCGGGTTCTGCGTCACCGCCGGTGTGGTGGGCGGCAATGTGATCAAGGCGAGCTTCCAGCAGCGCTACTGCCCGCCGGAGCTCCTGGGCCGGCTCACCGCGACATCCGCGTTCGTCAGCTATGGAACGCTGCCCCTCGGGGCCCTGCTCGGCGGTGCGCTCGGCACCGCGCTGGGCCTGCGCACCGCCATGTGGATCACCTCGGCGGGCATTCCGCTCGCCGGGCTGATCCTGCTCTTCTCCCCCATCCGGCGCTCCCGGGACCTCCCGGCGGCCGCTCCGCCCCGGCCACACCATGAAGCCCCCGCTACACCATGAAGCGCCCGGCACACCATGAAGCGCCCGGCACCGCGCTGGTGGCCCGGGAAACCGCCCCCGGTGAGGGCCCGTTGCCGTAAGGCTCGCGTCGCCCGGCCCACCGTGCGGAGCTACGCTCGAAAGGGAGGGACTCGGTTCGCCTTCGAAGGGAGCGTTTCCGTGTCCGTCACATCACGCTCGTCGGCTCCCGCGCCGCTGCCCAGACATCGCGAGTGCCCCTTCGATCCGCCCGGTGCCTACGCGGCGCTGCGGGAGGACGGCGGGGCCAGTCGGCTGGCCTTCCCGGACGGCAAGGTGGGCTGGCTGCTCACCCGGCACGAGGACGTGACACGGCTGCTGGCGGACGACCGCTTCAGCTCGGACCGCCGCCGCACCTCCTCACCGGTGCACGCGTTCCCGGTCCGCCCGGACGACCGCCGCATGCTGGGCTCGTTCATCGGCATGGACCCGCCCGAGCACACCCGCTACCGGCGGCTGCTGAGCAAGTGGTTCACCGCCCGGGGGCTGCGGGGGCTGCAACCGCGGATCGAGGAGATCGTCGAGGACCACCTGGCCGCGATGGAGCGCGCCGGTCCCCCGGCCGACCTGGTGACCTCCTTCGCCCAGCCGATCCCGTCGCTGGTGATCTGCGAGCTGCTGGGGGTGCCGTACGAGGACCGGACCGAATTCCAGCGGTGGGCCACCGTTCTGCTCCGGCTCGGCCAGCGCGAGGAGGAGGTCTACGCGGCCCGGGACGCGCTGTGGGAGTACATGCGGGGGCTGATCGACACCAAGCGGCAGCGGCCGGACGAGGCGCTGCTCTCGCGTCTGGTCAACGGCGATCACGGCGCGCCCGGCGGCCCCGGCAGCGCCACGGCGGCCGGGCTGACCGATGACGAGCTGACCGGTGTGGGGCTGCTGCTGCTCGTCGCGGGCCATGAGACGACGGCGAACATGCTGGCCCTGGGCACCTACGCGCTGCTGCGCCACCCCGAGCAGTCGCGCGGGGTGCGCGAGCGGCCCGAGGTGATCGACCATGCGGTCGAGGAGCTGCTGCGGTATCTGACCATCGTCCAGTTCGGGATCGTACGGGTCGCCCGGGAGGACCTCGAGATCGCCGGGGCGCGGGTACGGGCCGGGGAGACGGTGGTCGGGGCGCTGGCCTCGGCCAACCGGGACGCCTCGCGGTTCGCCGCCCCGGACACCCTGGAGATCACCCGCGACCCGGGCGATCAGATCGCCTTCGGCCACGGCGTTCACCAGTGCCTGGGCCAGCATCTGGCGCGGATGGAGATGCGGACGGGCTACCCCGCCCTGCTGCGGCGCTTCCCCACTCTCCGCCTGGCGGTGCCGCCCGACGAGGTGCCGCTGCGCCACGACATGCTGATCTACGGCGTCCACCGGCTCCCGGTCACCTGGGACCGGGCCGTCGGTTAGGCGGCCGGCAGGTCCGCCCACCAGGTGATGCCCTGATGGCAGGTGTGGCTGCCGTGGCGCGAGGACAGCGCGGTGACGATGCCGAGTCCGCGGCCGTGCTCATCGGGCTCGATGTCCTCGTCCGCCCGCTGATCGGCGGGGATCGGGCCACCGTCGGTGACCTCGATGCGCAGACCGGCGCGGCCCTCGCACTCGGTCCAGCTCAGCCGCAGTACGGCCGGTGGCAGGGCATGCAGGATCGCGTTGGTGACCAGCTCCGAGATCACCATGAGCGCCTCGTCGAGCCGGTCGGCCGACAGCTCCCATTCGGACAGCAGCGCGTGCGCCCGCCGCCGTACGGTGGCGACGGCCTCGCAGATGTGCGGGACGGGCAGGACATGGTCGCCGGCCTCGTCCGCCGAGGGCCGGGCCATGGCCTCATCGCGCATCGCAGTCGGCGGCCGGTCCGGGATTTCGTCGCGGGCAGCACCCGACGCCGTCAGGGAGTCCGGGTCCGGCGCCTGGGAGCCGATGAGACGGACGCTGGTGAGATCGACGGTCCCCGCGGCCTGCCCGGTCACGCCGTGCCCGGTGATACCGGACGTCGGCAGGCTCAGTTGCTCCGCCACGTCTCCTCCTCTCCAAGCCGGGTTGTGTCTCTCTGCCGGGCACCCTTCGGGTCACCTTTCGGCATACTGGTCTTCTTGTCCCGATACGGACGCTATGGGCACCAAGCGCCGGGGTCAACGAACCCGGGTCGGCATTGCCGAACGTTTGGCGTACTCGCCGACAGGCTGTGCCACTGGCCGAAGAGCTACGATCGCGACATGGCCGGCCCGGTGCAGTCCATCGAGCGGGCGGCGGCGATCCTGCGGCTGCTCGCCCAGGGGTCCGGTCGGCTCAGTCTGGGCGAGGTGGCGGCCTCGCTCGGCCTCGCGAAAGGCACCGCGCACGGCATTCTGCGCACCCTGCAGAGCGTCGACTTCGTCGAACAGGACAAGGCGACGGGGAAATACCAGCTCGGCGCGGCGCTGCTGCACCTGGGGACCAGCTATCTCGACATCAACGAGCTGCGGTCCCGCTCCATCAACTGGACCGATGCCCTGGCCGCGCGCAGCGGTGAGGCGGTCCGCCTCGGAGTGCCCCTTGAGGGCAAGGTCCTCATCGTCCACCACGTCTTCCGGCCCGATGACACCTTCCAGACCCTGGACGTGGGCTCGCTGCTGCCCCTGCACGCCAGCGCGCTGGGCAAGATTCTGCTGGCGTACGGGGCGACTCCCCTGGAGCCGCTCATGGAAACCGAACTGGAGAGCTACACCCGGCATACGCTCGACTCCCCCCAGCAGCTGAGCCGGGCGCTGGCCGGGATCCGCGACACCGGGTGGGCGTTCGCGGCACAGGAAATGATGATGGGCGAGGCGGACATCGCCGCGCCGATCCGCGGACAGGGCGGCCTGGTGGTGGGCGCCGTCGGCATCTCCGGCGCCATCGACCGCCTCTGCGACAGCAAGGGACGGCCGCATGGCTCGCTGGTCGGGCTGACGCGCGACGCCGCGCGGGCGATCTCCCGCGATCTCGGCGCGGCCCGCTGGTGATGCCCCATGCCCTGCTCCAACCCGCCCGAAGGCAGGCCAGGCCATGGTTGAACGCTATGTGATGTCCATCGATCAGGGCACCATGTCCACCCGGTGCATCCTCTTCGACCACCAGGGACGGCTGGTCTCGGTCGGCCAGCGAGAACATGAGCAGTACTTCGCCAGGCCCGGCTGGGCCGAGCACGACCCCACCGAGATCTGGTCCCATCTGCGCCGTGTCGTCGTCCCCAGGGCCCTGGAGGGCGCGGGGATCCGGCCCGAGCAGATCGCGGCGATCGGCATCGCGAATCAGCGCGAGACCACGGTGGTCTGGGACCGCCGCACCGGCGTTCCGGTGCGCCACGCCATCACCTGGCAGGACACCCGTACCAGCGGCTATGTCGAGGAGCTGCGGCGGACCACCGGTGACGACTTCTTCCTGGAACGCTGCGGTCTGTCGCCCACGACCTACTTCTCCGCGCCCCGGCTGCGCTGGCTGTTCGACCATGTCGACGGCTTGCGCGAGCGCGCCGAGCGCGGCGAGGTGCTGTTCGGCACCATGGAGAGCTGGCTGATCTGGAACCTCACCGGAGGGCCCGACGGCGGACTGCACCTGACCGACGCCACCAACGCCAGCCGCACCATGCTGATGAACATCCGCAGCCTGGCCTGGGACGATGAACTGCTGGCCTATTTCGATGTGCCCCGCGCGATGCTGCCGGAGATCCGCTCCTCCGCCGAGCGCTACGGCATGGCCCGCGCCCTGCTGCCGGGCGTCCCGATCTGCGCGGCCCTCGGCGATCAGCAGGCGGCGCTGTTCGGGCAGACGTGCTTCGCCCCGGGCGAGGCGAAGTGCACCTATGGCACCGGCAGCTTCCTCCTGGTCAACACCGGCACCGAGCTCGTACGGTCCCGGCACGGGCTGCTGACCACGGTGGGCTACAAGGTCGGCGGCGAGCCGCCGGTCTACGCCCTGGAGGGCCCGATCGCCGTCACCGGCTCGCTGGTGCAGTGGTTCCGCGACCGCCTGGGGCTGATCCACAGCGCCCCGGAGATCGAGACCCTCGCCCGCGGCGTCGAGGACAACGGCGGCTGCTACATCGTCCCCGCCTTCTCCGGGCTGTTCGCCCCGCACTGGCGCAGCGACGCGCGCGGGGTGATCGTCGGGCTCACCTCGTACATCACCAAAGGGCATCTGGCCCGGGCCGTCCTGGAGGCCACCGGATGGCAGACCCGCGAGGTGGTCGACGCCATCAACGCCGACTCACCCCGGCCGCTGCGCCAGCTGAAGGTGGACGGCGGGATGACCTCGAACAATCTGCTGATGCAGTTCCTGGCCGACGTCCTGGACATGCCCGTGGTGCGCCCCATGGTCTCCGAGACCGTCTCCCTCGGCGCCGCCTACGCCGCCGGGCTCGCCTCCGGCTACTGGCCGGATCTGGAGGGGCTGCGCCGCAACTGGCACCGCGCGGCCCAGTGGATGCCCACGATGGACCCCGCGCGGCGGGAGGCGGAGTACGAGAGCTGGCAGCGGGCGGTCGAGAGGTCGCTGGGCTGGGCCAGGTCATAGCCCGGGGCATATTCCTCCGCGACCTGCGCGGGAATCGAGGCGGAACGGGACGTGTGAGTTCCCTGAGGCGGGGTATTCGAGCCAGCCGCGGCTGTTCACTCGAGCCGCTCTGGGACCCAGAAACCCATGAAGACCCAAATCCCGATCCATGGACGGAATCATGACCAGCCCTTCCGATGAAAGCGTCTCCGCCACCCAGCAGGCCCTCGGCGAGCTGGCGGCCGACCGGGCGGACGAGTCGGCGCTGAACACCCTTGCCAACAGTGAGGTCCTCCTCCCCTCCGCCGAAACCGGAGAGGAGACGGACCCGCAGGCCGTGACCCTGCCCGTGTTCCAGCAGGAGGACGGAGCGCAGCTGGTACCGGTCTTCACCACTCCGGCCCGGATGCACCAGGCCCTGCCCCAGATCGAGCGGTACCACCTGGTGCCGCTGGGCGCGCTGGCCCAGGGATGGCCCTCCGAAGAGCTCTCGCTGACCATCGACGCGGGCGCCCCGGAGGCCGTCACCCTCTCGGCCACCGGCGTGCGGAGCCTGCTCAGCGGCTCCGGTCCGGCCGCCTGACCCTCCCGCGGCGGCCCGTGCCCCTGCTCCGTACGGGCACGGGCCGCGGCGATGCCCGAACTCGGCGGGCCGTTCGCTGATTGGCCACCGTCCCGATTCATCGTCTACCGTCCCGTGGACAACCGATCACGGAAAGACACCGGCGGGACGGACCACGTGAGCGCGATCAACATCGGACAGGCCGTCGTTCTCGGCGTCGTGGAGGGGGTCACGGAGTTCCTCCCGGTCTCGTCCACCGGCCACCTCAAGATCACTGAGGGGCTGATGGACATCCCGGTGGACGACAAGTCCGTCGTGGCCTTCACCGCGGTGATCCAGGTCGGCGCCATCGCCGCCGTCCTGCTGTACTTCTTCCGTGACATCCGCCGCTTCGCCACCGCGTGGGCGCGCGGGCTGGTCAACCGCGAGGAGCGGTACCACCACGACTACAAGTTCGCGTGGTGGGTCATCTACGCCACGATCCCCATCGTGGCCGTGGGCCTGGCGGCCAAGCCGCTGATCGAGGGCCCGCTCGCCTCCCTGTGGGTGGTGGCCGCCTCACTGATCGTGGGCAGCGGGCTGATGTGGCTGGCCGACCGGATGGGCCGCCACAAGCGCGGGGAGGACGACACCAGCGTCAAGGACGCGATGCTGGTCGGCTCCTCGCAGATCCTCGCGCTGCTCTTCCCCGGCTTCTCCCGCTCGGGCGCCACGATGGCCACCGGCCTCATGCTCGACTTGGACCGGGTGGCCGCCACCCGGCTCTCGTTCTTCCTGGGCATTCCGTCGCTGACCGGAGCGGGGCTCTACGAGCTCAAGGACGCCATGGGCGGTGGCGTGGGCACGATGCCGCTCGCGGTGGGCACGGTGGTGTCCTTCGCCGTGGCCTACGCCTCGATCGCCTGGCTGCTGAAGTTCGTCGCCAAGCATTCGTTCAACGCCTTCGTGATCTACCGGATCGTGATCGGCGTGGCGCTGTTCGGGCTGCTCGGCGCGGGTGCCCTCAACGCCTGACGCCGTCGCCCCAGCGACTCGCCGGATAGTCGACATAGCCGCCCGACCCGCCGGTGTAGTACGTGCCCGGGTCGCCCGCCGCCAGCTCGCGGTCCAGGGCGAACCGGGCCACGAGGTCGGGGTTGGCCACGAAGTGGGTGGCGTAGGAGACGGCGTCCGCGAGCCCGGCCCCGATCACCGCGTTGCCGGTCTCCCGGTCGAAGCCGTGGTTGGCGATCAGCGGGCCGTCGAAGAGGCGGCGGTAGCGGGCGAAGGGGGCGTGGTCCGGGGCGGCGCCGGGCGCGGCGGGGGCCGGTCCGCGCAGATGCAGATAGGCCATGGGGTGGTCGCCCAGCTCGGCCACCAGCGCGTCGTAGTCGGCGAGCGTCCGCTCGTCGGCGGTGAACCGCTCGGCGGTCCAGTACGGCGACAGGCGCACGCCCACCCTGCGGCCCTCCCAGGCCGCGGCGGCCGCGTCCACGATCTCCATCAGGAGTCGCCGCCGTCCGGCCGGGTCGCCGCCGTAGGCGTCGCGGCGGAGGTTCAGCCGTGGATTGAGGAACTGCGGGATCAGGAACGAGCCCAGGGCGTGCACCTCGACGCCGTCGAAACCGGCGCGGCGGGCGTTCACCGCGGCCGTGCCGTACTCCGCGACCGTGTCCCGGATGTCGTTGATCGTCATCTCCCGCGGTGTGACCGTGGCCTTGGGCCCGCCGGGGGTGTAGGCCCGCTCCCGGGGGTCGACCGCCGACGGACCGGCCGGAAGGGCGCCCCCGAGGTGGTCGGGGTGCGAGGCGGCGCCGGTGTGCCACAGCTGCAGCACGATCCGGCCGCCGAGGGCGTGGACGACGTCGGTGACCCCGCGCCACCCGCTGATCTGCTCCTCGCTGTAGACACCAGGGACGTTCGGGAAACCGATGGCCCGCTCGCTCACCCAGGCCCCCTCGGTGATGATCAGCCCGGCCCCGGCCCGCTGGCCGTAGTAGTCCGTGTGCATACCGTTCGGGACCAGCCCCTCGCCCGTGGCCCGGGTCATGGGCGCCATCACCACCCGGTTGGGCAGCTGGAGGTCCCCCAGCTCCGCGGGGCGCAGCAGCGGCTGGTCCAGGACGGTCGAACAGGTGGTGGTCATGGTGTCTCTCTCCTCGTCACCTCTGCCGCGTGGAATACGTCGTGGTTACGTCTGAGGAAGTGACGGAGCGCGGCGAGGAAAGGTGACCGATGGACGGGCGGAAACCGGGGAACGGACAGCGCCGGCACCCGCAGGACGGGCTGGCGGAGCGCTTCGAGACGCACCGCGGCCAGCTGCGGGCGGTCGCCTACCGGATGCTCGGCTCGCTCAGCGAGGCGGACGACGCCGTGCAGGAGACGTGGCTGCGGCTCAGCCGCGCGGACGCCGAGGCGGTCGGGAACCTGACCGGCTGGCTGCGGACGGTCGTCTCCCGGATCTGCCTGGACATGCTGCGCTCCCGCACCGCGCGCCGGGAGGAGCCGGTCGGCCAGGAGCTGCCCGGGATGGCCCGGGAGACCGGGGACGGCGGCGGTCCGGAGGACGAGGCGGTGCTGGCCGACTCGGTCGGCAGGGCGCTGCTCGTGGTGCTGGACACGCTGGGCCCGGCCGAGCGGATCGCCTTTGTGCTGCACGATGTGTTCGCGGTGCCGTTCGACCGGATCGCGCCCATCGTGGAGCGCTCACCGGTCGCCGCGAAGAAGCTGGCCAGCCGCGCCCGCCAGAAGGTGCGGGGCATCACGGCGGTGCCCCGCGCCGAGCTGGACCGGCAGCGGCGCACCGTCGACGCCTTCCTCGCCGCCGCCCGCGGCGGGGACATGGAGGCGCTGCTCGCGGTGCTGGACCCGGATGTCATCCGGCGCGCCGACCGCGCCGCCCTGCCCGAGGGGGTGCCCACGGTGGCCCGCGGTGCGCGGGCGGTGGCGGAGGAGACCGCCGGTTTCGCGCCGAGGGCGCGGTTCGCGGAGCCCGCGCTGGTGAACGGGTCCGTAGGGATCGTCGTGGCCCCGCACGGCCGGCTGCTCCTCGCCCTGACCGTCACCGTCGAGGACGGGAGGATCGCCGCGTACGAGGTGATCGCCGACCCCGCGCGGCTGAGCCGTCTGGAACTGGGCCTCCTCGACGACGTACGGCCTCACATAGCCTCGGCCCATGGGTGATTTACTGCCGTATCTGATCGTCGCCGGTGTGCTCGCCGCGCTCATGGGCTTCCTCGGCTGGGTGGCGTCCCTCGCCCGGCGCCGTGGTGCCACCGGCGCGGCCCTGCGGGCGGCCCTGGCCTCGCACGACGAGGCGTTCCGGGTGACCGCGTACGACTCCCACCACGAGATCGTGGCGCAGGCGGAGCGCAAGGCGCCGATCGTCTCCCCCGACGGTCAGTGGACGCCGGGCCACACCTTGGCGAGCGCGGCGGGCCGTCGAACCTCCGGGCCACGAGCCCGGCCCCGGCTGGGGCTGCTGCGTC